>NZ_JBFBAO010000045.1:0-28715 GCF_040682255.1 Micromonospora sp. NPDC051296
AAACGCTCGGCTGGGACACCCCAGCCGAACGTCTCGCTAAGCTCCTAGCCGTCACCGGCTAGACCACCATGTTGCAACGACCCCTCGAATCCGCCGCCTCGTGCATAGCAGGGGGCCCTGGTTAACGAACGTGCGGTGCGCTTCCGGTGTCGCACGGGCGTGGCAGGCTGGCGGCGTGTACCGGGAACGACCCGTCGGCATCGCCGGCGCGATGCTGTGGACCAGCACCGCGCCGGCCGGGCCCGCGCCCACCCGGGTGCTGCCGGACGGCTGCCTCGACCTGCTCTGGTCCAGCCGGGCCGGGCTGCTGGTGGCCGGGCCGGACCGCACCGCCTTCGTCAGCGTGAGCACGCCGGGGGAGCGCTGGGTCGGGTTGCGGCTGCCGCCCGGGGTCGGCCCGGCGGTGCTCGGCGTCCCCGCGATCGAGCTACGGGACCGGCGGGTCCCGCTGGCGGACCTGTGGGGCGCTCGGCAGGCCGCGACGCTCGCCGACCGGGCCGGGACCGCCGCGGCCGCCGTCCTGGTCGAGGTGGCCGCGCGGCGGCTGCGCGCCGCCGGCGGCCCGGACCCGCTCGGCCCGCGGGTGGCCGCCTCGCTGGCCGCCGGCGCCACGGTGACCGCGACCGCCGCCGAGGTCGGCCTCGACCCGCGCGGACTGCACCGGCGCAGCCGGCACCTGTTCGGGTACGGCCCGAAGACCCTCGCCCGGATCCTGCGGATGCGCCGGGCCCTCGCGTTGGCCCGCACGGGAGTACCACTGGCCGAGGTGGCCGCCCGCAGCGGCTACGCCGACCAGGCCCACCTCACCCGGGACGTCCGCGCCCTGACCGGCGTACCCCCGACGACGCTCCTGCCCCGCTGACCGGGCAGCCGAAGGGTCGAGGCGTCCGCCAATCTCACGATCGACTGGGCTCGGCGGGGGTGGGGAGCGGGGCGAAGAGGTCGACGGCGTTGCCATCGGGGTCGTGCAGGACGGCGTAGCGCTGGGACCAGGGGGCGTCCCAGGGCGCGAGGTGGCCGTGGGCGCCGGCGGCGGTGAGTTCGGCGTACCAGCGGTCGACCTCGGCGGGGTCGGCGCAACGGAAGGCCAGGGCCGTCCGGGGGCTGCCGGCCGGCGGGGTCCAGTCCGGGTCGAAGGAGCGGATCGTCGTCACGTCGTCCCAGGCGAGCCGGAGGCCACCCGGGAGGGTCACCTCCACGTGCGGCGTGCTCTCCGCGCCGGCCGGGATGTCGATCCCGAGCCGGCGGTAGAAGTCCAGCGTGCGGGCCATGTCGGTGGTGACCAGGCCGACCATGTCGAGGTGTGGAGTCATGGCGGCAGGCTACGTCCGGCCGGACGGGACCGTCTTGAACGAAACGGACGCCGGCAACTGGGCGTTGTGCCCGACATGACAGCGGAGAGCGGCGTACGGTGGCATAAGTCCCGGCTGCACCGCCCATGTCCGAAATGTGAGTGACCGTGGTGAACGCCGGAGTCGAGACGGCGAGGGAAGGAGAGGTCGGTGAACCACCTGGCCTATCTGGACGCGGGATCCGGCAGCCTGATCGTGCAGGCGGTGGTCGGCGGGATCGCCGGCGTCGCGGTGGCGGCCAAGCTGTACTGGCGCAGACTCGTCAGCCGGTTCCGCCGCCAGCCCACCGACCAGAGCTGATCCGCCGGAATGGCGATCCCGCACCTCGGCCGGTCGTCGCAACCGGCCCCGCTCGACGCCGACCTGCGGGCCGAGCCCGGCTCGTTCCGCGACCCGGCCAACCGGGTCTTCCACGCCGGTGACGACGTGTTGCGCGCGCTCGACGAGACGGCGGCCGTGCACTGGCGCGCCCTGGCCGGCAGCGCCTTCTTCCCGCCGCTGCTCGCCGCCGGCAAGATCTGCGGCACCGAGGAACTGCCGGCGGGATCGGCACCCGCGGCGTGGGCGGCAGTGCTGCGGCACGAGCGTATCCCGTTCGTCTCCCACCCGTACGAGTGGTCCTTCTCGATGCTGCGGGACGCCGCGCTGCTGCACCTGGAGATCCTCCGGGCGGCCCTGCCGGCCGGCTTCACCACCAAGGACGGCTCGGCGTACAACCTGCAGTGGCGTGGCACCGACCCGGTCTTCATCGACGTGGGTTCGTTCGCTCCGCTGCGCGACGGCGAGCCGTGGGCCGGCTACCGGCAGTTCTGCCAGACCCTGCTCTACCCGCTGCTGCTCGGCGCCCACCTGGGGCTGGACTTCCAGCCCTGGCTGAGGGCCCGGGTCGACGGCATCGAACCGGACCAGATGGGTCGACTCTTCGGTGGCCTGCGGCGGTTGCTGCCCGGCGTGCTGACCCACGTCCACCTGCACGGCAGCGTGCAACGGCGCAACGCCGCCACCAGCACCGCCGACGTGCGGGCCCAGCTGCGCGCCGCCGGCTACACCCGCGAGCTGGCGCTGGCCACCGTACGCGGGATGGAGAAGCTGGTCCGGCGCCTGGATCACCAACCGCCCGCCAGCCACTGGGTGGACTACCAGCGCACCTGCGGCTACTCCGCCGACGACCGGGCGGGCAAGGAGCGGTTCGTCACCGACGCGCTGACCGGCCCCGGCCGGCGCCGGCTCGTGCTCGACCTGGGGGCCAACGACGGCCGTTACTCCCGGCTCGCCGCCCGGCACGCCGACTACGTCGTCGCGGTGGAGCAGGACCCGGCCGTGGTCGACCGGCTCTACCGTGCCCTGCAAGGCGAGGGCGAGCGGCGGGTGTTGCCGCTGGTGATGGACCTGGCCGATCCGTCACCCGGCGGCGGCTGGCGCGGTGTCGAGCGGGCCTCGTTCGCCGCCCGGGCCGGCGCGGACGTGGTGCTGGCCCTGGCCCTGGTGCACCACCTGGCGATCGGGCGCAACGTGCCGCTGCCCGAGGTGGTGTCCTGCCTCGCCGGCCTGGCCGCGCCCGGCGGCCGGCTGGTGGTGGAGTTCGTCCACCCCGAGGACCCGATGGCCGGCCGGCTGCTGGCCAACAAACCCGACGGGATCTTCCCCGGCTACCGGCGGGACGCCTTCGAGACGCTGCTCGCCGCCCACGGCACGGTCGAGGACCGGCTGGAGCTGCCCTCGGGCACCCGGACCCTCTACCGGGTGGCTCTGGGTGGCTGACCGCCCGGCGACCCGTTGGTTCATGGTCGCGGCGGCGGCGCGTCGCCGGTGGTGGGGGTGGGGATGGGGCGGCTGGCGGGCCGAGACCGGCCGGCTGCTGGAGGTCGCGGCGCTGGTCGGGCTGGTGATCACCCAACCGCTGCTGGACGTCCTCGGCCGCAGCCCGGACTTCTTCCTGTTCCACCGCGCCGAGCGGCGCGAGATCCTGCTGCTGGTGGCCCTGATCGCGGTGGTGCCGACGGCGGCGCTCGGACTGCTCGGCCTGGCGTCCGGGCTGGCCGGCCGGCCCGTCCGGACGGCGACGCACGCCCTGCTGGTGGGCCTGCTGATCGCCGCGCTCGCGGTGCAGGTCGGCCGGCACGTCACGCCGCTACGGGGCGTACCGCTGCTGGTGGCGGCGGTGGCGGTCGGCACCGCCGGGGTGGTCGCGTACCGGCGGTGGCGGGCTCCCGGCCGGGTGCTGCGACTGGCCGGCGTCGGGCCGCTGGTCTTCGTCGGGCTGTTCCTGTTCGTCTCGCCGACCGCGCCGGTCGTGCTGCCGCGCGGCGACGGCGGTGCGGCCGGCACGGCCACCGGCAACATCCACCCGCCGGTGGTCATGCTGATCCTCGACGAACTGCCGCTGGTCTCCCTGCTCGGCCCGGACGGCGGCATCGATGCCGCCCGGTTCCCGCACTTCGCCGAGCTGGCCGCCGGCTCGACCTGGTACCGCAACGCCACCGGGGTGAGCGGCTGGACGCCGTACGCGCTGCCGGCGATGCTGACCGGCCGCTACCCGGCGGAGGCGGTCGCCCCGCACTACTCGCACTACCCGGACAACCTCTTCACCGCCTTCGGCGGGTTGTACGACATCCGCGCCGAGGAGAGCATCACCCGGCTCTGCCCGCCCAGCCGCTGCGAGCAGCCGGTCACCCCGGAACAGGGGCTCGGTGTGCTGGTCCGTGAGACGGGCAGGTTGGCGCGGCAGCTGACCGCGCCGGACGACAGCCGCGTCGACCCGGAGGACTCCTACCGCGAGCGCACCGCCGAGGAGGCGGGCATCGACGCCGCCGAGCCGGTGCCGACCGACCCGAAGTTCCGCTGGGACAGCCTCACTGTCAACCAGCCGGCCCGGTTCACCAGCTTTTTGCGGGGCCTGACCCCCTCGCCCCGGCCGACGCTGCACTTCCTGCACCTGCTGATGCCGCACTCACCGTGGGCGTACCTGCCCTCAGGTGCGCGCTACGAGGCGCCTGAGGACTTCCCCAACGAGGGCGACGGGTGGGTGGACCTGGCCCGTGAGCGCCACCTGGCGCAGCTCGGCTACACCGACCGGCTGATCGGCGAGACGCTGCGGACCCTGCGCGACAACGGCCTGTGGGACCAGGCGCTGGTGGTGGTCACCGCCGACCACGGGGTCAGCTTCACTAAGGGGGCGCAGGGGCGGGGGCTGGACGCCATCCGGGCCGCCGCCGACGAGGTGGCCTGGGTGCCGATGTTCGTCAAGACGCCGGGGCAGCGCACCGGGCGGGTCGACGACCGCAACTGGGAACACGTCGACCTGCTGCCGACCATCGCCGACGAGGCGGCCATCCGGCTGCCCTGGCGGGTCGACGGCCGTTCCGCCCGGCAGGCCCCGCGTACCGACCCGGGCAAGGTGTTCTACGACCGGCCGGCCGAACCGGTCCCGGTCACCGGCGGGGTGCCCGCGGCGTCGCCGCCGCCGGCCCCGTATCCGCTGGTGGGCCGCACCGTGGGCGTCGCGCCGGCCGGTGGCAGCGCCCGGGTCGGCGGGCTGGACGCCTTCCGCGCCGTGGACCCGGACGAGGGCCGGCTGCCGGCGATGATCTGGGGCACCGTGCCCGATCGGGTCGCCGACGGTACATCCCTGGCGGTGGCCGTGAACGGCACCGTCGCCGCCGTGGTTCCGGTGGTCGCCCCGGACCCGGGCGGGCGCCGCTTCGCCGCGTTGCTCGCCGACGACCGGCTCTTCCACGCCGGTGCCAACCGGCTCGACCTGTACCTGGTCGACGCCGGTGGCGGGCTGCGCCACCTGGCGCTGTCCTGAGCCCACCCGGCGGCGTCCCGAACCGGCCCTCCTGAGCCGCTTTCCTGAGTCGCCGCACAGTTCCGCCGGCCCGTGTGCTTCCACGCTCCGTGTGCCTCGCTGTCACCGTCTGCCCTGGTCGTCGGGGTTTCCCCGCCCCACGGTCGGGAATCGGGTGACGCAGACCTCACCGCCGAACCACGGCGGGCGGTGTCGCCGCAACCGCAATTACGGTAGAAGCGAAGGCAATTCAACGTAGATCTGCCGGCGAAGTGAGGAACCACATGACGGAAGTCAAGCTCGATCACTCCGGCGGGCAGCTGTCGATGCCGGTACATTCCGCGGTCGAGGGCCCCGCCGGCATCGGTGTGGGCAAGCTGTTGAAAGAAACCGGGATGACGACGTACGACCCCGGGTTCGTCAACACCGCCGCCTGTTCGTCCGCGATCACCTACATCGACGGCGACGCCGGCATCCTGCGCTACCGCGGCTACCCGATCGAGCAACTGGCCGAGAAGAGCTCCTTCCTGGAGGTCTCCTACCTGCTGATCTACGGTGAGCTGCCGACCAGCGACCAGTTGACCGAGTTCACCGAGCGGGTCCGCCGGCACTCGCTGCTGCACGAGGAGATGCGCCGGTTCTTCGACGGCTTCCCCCGGGACGCGCACCCGATGGCCGTGCTCTCCTCGGCGGTCAGCGCCATCTCCACCTTCTACCAGGACAGCCTGGACCCGTTCGACGCCGAGCACGTGGAGATGTCCACGTTCCGGCTGATGGCGAAGGTGCCCACCATCGCCTCGTACGCCTACAAGAAGTCCATCGGGCAGCCGCTGCTCTACCCGGACAACTCGCTGGGCTACGTGGAGAACTTCCTGCGGATGACGTTCGGTGTGCCGGCGGAGCCGTACGAGGTCGACCCGGTGATGGCCCGGGTGCTGGACATGCTGTTCGTCCTGCACGCCGACCACGAGCAGAACTGCTCCACGTCGACCGTGCGGCTGGTCGGCTCCAGCAACGCCAACCTGTTCGCCTCGGTCTCCGCCGGCGTCAACGCCCTGTTCGGGCCGCTGCACGGCGGTGCCAACCAGGCGGTGCTGGAGATGCTGGAGCGGATCCAGGCCGACGGCGGCGACGTGCAGTCCTTCGTCCGCAAGGTCAAGGACAAGCAGGACGGCGTCAAGCTGATGGGCTTCGGCCACCGGGTCTACAAGAACTACGACCCGCGCGCCGCGATCGTCAAGAATGCGGCCCAGGACGTGCTCGGCCGGATGGCCAAGCCGGATCCGCTGCTGGACATCGCGATGCAGCTGGAGGAGATCGCCCTCGCCGACGACTTCTTCGTCTCCCGGCGGCTCTACCCGAACGTGGACTTCTACACCGGCCTGATCTACAAGGCCATGGGCTTCCCGACGAAGATGTTCACGGTGCTGTTCGCCCTGGGCCGGCTGCCGGGCTGGATCGCGCAGTGGCGCGAGATGATCAACGACCCGGAGACCAAGATCGGCCGCCCGCGGCAGATCTACACCGGCGCCACCGAGCGGGACTACCTGCCCTTCGAGAAGCGCTGAGCTTGTAAGGAGGGGCCCCTTTTTAACGCCTCCGGTAGAGGAAGGGGCCCCTCTTAACGCGACGACGGCCGCCGCCCCGATAAGGGGTCGGCGGCCGTCGGTGTTCCGCGGGGAGGGGGTTGTGCCCCGCGGCGCTTACGAGTGGTGGTCGTCCTCGTCGGTCGCGGTGGTGGGCAGCGTGCCGAGCACGTGGTTGATGACGTGGATCCGGGCGTTGGACACCTGGTAGTCGGCGCACACCGTGTCGGCCCGGTCGTCGACACGGGCGCTCTGCCCGGTGCCGGTGACGGTGAGGCTGGTGCCGGCGAGGGTGGTCACGGTGCCGGCGGCGACCAGCTCGGCGACCGGCAGCGACCCGGTGACCACGTGGTCGCGCAGCAGACCGCGCAGCTTGTCGGTGTCGTGCAGGAGCAGTTCGTCCAGGTTCGTCCGGGAGAACTTGGCCGCGAACGCGTCGTCGGTCGGGGCGAGGATGGTCACGCCCTTCGTCCCGGTCAGCTCGGCGGCCAGACCGGTGGCCCGCACCGCCGCCTCGAAGGTGGTGAGCACGGGAATCCACTGTAGAGCCTGATCGGCGGGCTGGCTGACGAGCGAGGCCGGGTTGCCCGGCTCGTCACCGGCGGGCAGCTGGTCACAGAGCGGCCCGGCCAGGGTGACCGCGACCGGCGTCGCGGCGTCCGCCCCGCCGGATTCGCGGTCGTCCGCGCCGGTGCACCCGGTGACCGCGATCAGCAGGGTCACGGCCGCCCCGGCGAGCACGCGCCGGGCTGCCGGCGTCGCGGGCCGGAAGGGGGTGTCGGTCACGGTTTTCTCCACTCCACTGGCGGTACGAGAGGGGTACCGGCAGGCCGGGCGCGGAACCGGCCTGCCGGTACGAAGGGGCGAGGCTCAGCAGGTCACAGGCGCGCGCACTGGCTGAACTTCGGACCGCTGACCGTGTTGGCCACCTCCAGGTTGACCGGCGCGTGGGTGTTGCCGGTGCAGCTGAGCGGGCCGTTGACGGTGTTGCCGGCGACCAGCGGCGCGACGCCGGTGTTGTTGACCACGTTGACCGGGCCGTTCGTCTTGTTGCCGACCAGGACCACCGGGCCCTGGACGCCGGTGGCGTTCACCGGCCCGTGCACGGTGCTGGCGGTCAGCACGAACCCGGCCGCCCCGCTGGCGTCCACCGGGCCGTTGATCGAGCTGCCGTTGACGATCAGCGTGGCACCCGGCTGGACCTTGATCGGGCCCCGGACGGTGGCGTCGGCGAGGCAGGCCACCCCGGAGACGGTCAGCGGACCGTTGTGGGTACCGGTCAGCGTGGGCGCGATCCGCTCGCCGGCGACCAGACCCTCGGCGGCCTGACCGTCGAGCAGCAGCGGCACCAGACCCCGCTCCGGCTGGGACAGCGGGACGAGGTAACCGTCAGCGACCTTGATCACCTTCCAGCCGTGGGCGGCGAGCCGCTGGGCCACGGTGGTCTGCCGGCCGGTCGGGCCGTCGGTACGCGCACCGTTGTACTGCTCGTCGGTGAGCTTGTAGGCGCACGGCGGCTGGTTCAGGATCTGGTTCTCACCCGGAGCGTCCAGCGGCGGCGGGGTGTCGCCCGGGTGCGGCGCGGGGTGCGCCGGGATCGGGCGGGAGCCGCGGAAGACGATCCGGCCGGTGTTCGCCGACTGGAACTTGATCGCCTCGGCCCGGGCCGCGGTGATGTCGGTGACGCTGGCCCCGTGGTACGCGAAGAACTGGTTGAACGTCCACAGCGCGGAGTAGGTCTTGCGCCGGCGGTTGTTCGCGGTGTTGCTCTCGTCCGGCCGGGTCGGGCCGCCCGAGCTGCGCAGCTCCAGCAGGGAGTTGACCACGTTCTTCAGGCCGAGGGTGTTGCGCAGGATGGTCTCCTCACCCAGGCCGACGCTGGCCCCGGTGCACCCGTACGGGCAGGCCCACCAGCCGTCCTTGGCGCCCTGGGTGTACATGTGACCCTCGATCATGTCCTGCGACTCGTCGAAGATCCCCTGGGCCACGTTCTGGTGCCGCGGCGACAGCATCGGCAGGTCACCGGTGTTGGTGTTGCCGTACTCGTGGCCGTCGTAGCTGGCGATCGGCCGGTAGTCGCGGACCATCTCCACGAAGGCCTGGGTCTCCGGCTGGCGGATCAGCGAGTAGTCCCGGTTCAGGTCCTGACCGGTGGAGTTGCCCCGGCTGTTGGCCGCCCGGCCGTCGCCGTTGATCGTGGGCACGATCAGCATGGTGGTCTTCGACAGCCGGTCGAGGGTGGCGGCGTCGTCGGTGAAGGCCAGCTGCCGGGCCATGATGAAGCAGGCCTCGCGGTCACCGGGCTCGTTGCCGTGCACGTTGCAGTTGACCAGCAGCGGGTTCGTCGCGGCCACGGCCTCCGGGGTCGCCGGCGGGGTCGGGTAGCCGATGACGAACATGTTGATCGGCCGGTTGTTGATGGTGCGGCCGATCTCCACCACGCGTACGCGCTCGCTCAGCTCGTCGATCGCCGCGGTGTAGGCGTACTCGTTGACGTCGCTGGTGTACTGCGCGCCCAGCGCGTCTTCCCACTGCGTACGCAGGTTCTGACCCGGGGTGTTCAGGTCGCCCCAGTGCGCCTTGGTGGCGCCGCTGACCGCGGTCGAGTAGGGCTGCGCGGTGGTACCGAAGCGGGCGCGAACCCGCCACTGGAACCGGTTGCCGGGGGCGAAGCCGGCGTCGGCGAAGGTCGGCTTGTCGTTGTTGATCTGGCGGTTCGGCCGCCAGACACCGACGATCACCGCGGTGCCGGTGGCGGTGCCGTCCTCGGCGATCGGGGTCCGCTCGATCTGGTAGTCGGTGGCTCCGTCGACGTGGGTCCAGGCCAGGGTGGCGTAACCGTCACCCTGGACGACCGTCACGTCCTGTACCTGGTTCGGCTCCGCCTGCATCTGGGCCACGGTGGCCGTCTGGCCGAACGCCTGTGCGGGCATCGCGGTCGCCGCGAGGACGGCGGCGAGCAGCGTGGAGAACACACCGGCCGTAGTCCGTCTGTATCTCAAGGGGGATCTCCAAACAGGAGGGATGGCTGGGTTCCGACCAGCACACCGCCACCGCGCCGGCCGCGGGGTCGCGAGCTGGGAATCTTGAGGATCATCTGAGATTTCCGCCGGCCGCCGAGCCGGCCCCTGGTCGATCCGCGTCGATGCTCAGCCGGCCCGCAGCCGGTAGCCGACGCCGCGTACGGTCTCCACCAGGCTCGCGTCGTCCAGCTTGCCCCGCAACGCCGCGACGTGGACGTCGAGGTTGTGCCGGGTGGCCCAGGTGGTCTGCCAGACCTCCAGTTGCAGCCGGTCCCGGGGCACCACCGTGCCCGCCTGTCGGGCCAGCGCCACCAGCAGGTCGAACTCCTTGCGGGACAGGCCGACCTCCCGGTCGGCCACCCAGACCCGCCGGGCGTCGACGTCGATGCGCAGGGGGCCGACCTGCATCGCGGTCGCCGTCCGGGCGGTGCGGGCGGTCCGGCGCATCACCGCCTCGATGCGCGCCTGCAACTCGACCATCGAGAACGGCTTCACCACGTAGTCGTCGGCGCCGGCGCGCAGCCCGGCCACCCGGTCGTGCTCCTCGGCGCGGGCGGTCACCGCGATGATGGCGACCACCTCGTCGTGCTGGCGGATCCGCCGGCACACCTCCAGGCCGTCGCGGTCGGGCAGGTTCATGTCGAGCAGGATGAGGTCGACCGGCTCCGCCTCGACCGCCTCCGCCGCCGTCACGGCCTGCACCACCTCGTGCCCCCGCCGCCGCAGCGCCGAGGCGAGGCCCGCCGAGACGCGCAGGTCGTCTTCCACCAGGAGCACCCGCACCCGCACCCTCCTCGGACTCCGCCCCGGCCAAATCCCTGCGAGTCTGTCGGATGTTAAGTGGCGGTGACCAGTGCGGATACAAGATCGTAACGGCAGAATGATCTGCCCGAACGGATCTGTCCCGGCGCGGAACAGTCGCTGGATGACCGGCCTGGTGTGGGGGTTACCCCCGAACCGATCTGGGGGGATCGCCGGATGGAAACGTATCGACGGTCTCGTACGGTCGGAATCCTGGTCATTACCCGTATTCGTTGGAGGGCCATGACATGCGAGGAAAACTCGGCCGGTGGGGCCTGACCGTCGCGTTGGCAGCGACGTTGGTCGTCACCGGTGGCGCGCCACCGGTCGCTGCGGGACCGGTCGGCGAAGACCGGCGACGGCTTCAGGTCGCGGTCGACGATCTGCACGACCTCGGCATCACCGGCGTCCAGGGGCTCACCCGGGTCGACGGTGCGACCACCCGTGCCCGAGCCGGCGTCGGCGATCTCAAGCGCGGCACGCCGGTGCCGCTCGACGGGCACTTCCGGATGGGTAGCAACACCAAGACGTTCGTCTCCGTCGTCGTCCTGCAGTTGGTCGGCGAAGGGAAGCTGTCGCTGGACGACACCGTCGAGCGATGGCTGCCGGGAGTCGTCGCCGGCAACGGCAACGACGGCCGTCGGGTCACCGTGCGCCACCTGCTCCAGCACACCAGCGGCATCTACAACTACACCAACGACGTCGCGGTACTCAGCTCGTACGAGGAGTACCTGGCGCACCGGTTCGACCATCACGAGGCCGCCGATCTGGTCGCCCTGGCGATGAAGCACGAGCCCGGCTTCGCGCCCGGCACCCGGTGGGACTACTCCAACACCAACTACATCCTCGCCGGGATGCTCATCGAGAAGGTGACCGGCCGGTCGTGGGCCACCGAGGTACGCAGCCGGATCCTCCAGCCGCTCGGGCTACGCCGGACATCGGCGCCGGGGGACCGGCCGTTCCTGCCGGCACCGCACGCCAAGGGCTACCAGCAGTGGGAACCGGGTGGCGCCCTGACGGACACCACGCTGTTCAACCCGACCGTTGCCGACGCCGCCGGAGACATGATCACCACGCCGAGCGACCTGGCGCGCTTCTGGCAGGCGCTGCAACGCGGTCAGCTGCTCAAACCTCGCCAGATGGCGCAGCTGCACGACACGGTGCTCGCCGACACGTTCCAGGACTTCATCCCCGGAACGCGATACGGCCTGGGCATCATGTACATCCCGAACCGGTGCGGCGGTTACTGGTCCCACGGCGGTGACGTGCCGGGCATGAGCACCGCCAACGGGGTCAGCGTGGACGGCCGGCGCGTGGCGGTGTTGTCGCTGACCACGCAGCTCGCCGCCGACGAAGCGGCGCTCGCCGTGTACGGCCGCACCTTCCAGCTCATGGACGACGTGATCTGTGGCGGTCGGGGATGAGCGGGTGAGCGCGCAGGCCGCTCCCGAGGTCACCGGCGGCCTCGGGAGCGGCCTGCACCTACCTGATGACGGTGCACCGCCCGGGCCGGCCCAGCCCGGGCCAGCTCCGGTCGCGACCCGCGATGGCGGTGGCCGGGTCAGCGCAGGCCGGCGGCGGCGAACAGGTTGCCGTCCGGTACCGCGGGGCGCGGACGGCCGTGGGCCATCTGCTGCGCGGCGCGTTCGGCGGTGAAGCCCGGGGCCTGTGCGATCGCCGATGCGTACGTCGCCGCGGTGCGGCTGGCGATGCCCGCCCAGCCGTACTGCTCGTGCACCATCGCCCGGGCGCGCCGGGCCAGCACCCGGGCCCGCTCCTTGTCGGAGAGCAGCGCGTGCACCGCGTCGGTCAGCGCGTCCGGGTCGTGCGGGCGGAACGTCATCCCGGTGACGCCCGGCTCGACGATCTCGGCGAGCCCGCCGGTCTCGGCGACCGCGAGCGGTGCGCCGGCGGCGGCGCCCTCCAGCGCCACCATGCCGAACGGCTCGTAGATGCTGGGCACCGCGAAGCAGTCCGAGGCGGCCATCACCGCGGGCAGGTCGGTGCCGCCGAGGAAGCCGGGCAGGCTGACCGTGCCGGCCAGGCCGAGCCGGTGCACGTCGGCCTCCAGCTCACCCCGGTACGGGCCGTCGCCGACGATCACCGCGCGCAGCCCCGGGTGCCGGTCGCGCAACCGGGGCAGCCCGGCGAGCAGGTGCTGCACACCCTTCTCGTACACCAGGCGGCCGGCGAAGGTGACCAGCGGGCCGTCCCCGGCGAACCGGGCCCGGGCCTCGGCCACCGCGCTGGCCGACACTCGCCAGCGGTGCGGTTCCACCCCGTTGGGCACCACGTCGACCCGGCCGGCCGGCACGCCGAACAACCCGGTCACCTCGTCGCGCATGTAGCCGGAGCAGACCACCACCCGGGTCGACTCGGTGCCGAGCCACTGCTCCACGCCGTGGATGGTGCGGTTCATCTCTGCGGGCAGCCAGCCCTGGTGCCGGCCGGCCTCGGTGGCGTGGATGGTGCTGACCAGCGGCAGGTCGAGGTGCTCGCGCAGGGTCATCGCGGCGTGCGCGACCAACCAGTCGTGGGCGTGGATCACGTCGTACCCGCCGGCGGAGGCGGCGCGCAGGGCGGCCCGGGTCAGCGTGTGGTTGAACGCCATCGTCCAGGCCAGCAGGCTCTCAGTGGCCAGCGGGAAGGTCACCGGGTCCTCGGCGGCCCGCACCACGCGTACCCCGTCGACGTATTCCTCCAGCGGGGCGCCCTCGGCGTGCCGGGTGACGACGGTGACCTCGTGGCCGGCGGCGGCCAGGGCCACCGACAGGGCGTGCACGTGCCGGCCGAGGCCGCCCACGAGCACCGGCGGGTACTCCCACGACAGCATCAGGATGCGGTGGGTACGCGGCGGGGTGGCCGGCCCGGGCTGCGCCGGGAGCTGGGGTCGCGAGGTGAGGGTGGGCCGGTGGACTCGGTCCGTGGCGGTGGCGGCGCGCCCGCCGACCCGCAGGGTCGTCACATCAGTCTCCGTCTAGGCAGGAGGGATCGCGCCGGCGTCGATGGCGGCGAGCGGGGGACAGCGTTGGGTTTCGGACACCCGGCTGCGCGTCCAGCGGTGCGAGGATCAGGGACGCGGCTGCGCGTCGTCATGCGGGGAGGAGCGAAGGCGAGCGGCCCGGGTGAGGCGGGCAGTCACGCGCCCGCGATCCAGGAAACTCCATAACGGCCGATCCCGCACCCTGAGGACGGTCACAGTGACCGAAGACACCGCAAGGCTTCATGTCCCCTCAGTCAGCCGGATACCGGTCATTCATCCGTTCGGATGGATTGGTGGCGGACCGTTCGGGGCATTACCGCTGACTCTTGGCCCGAAGGAGTGACATGCAGGTCTGGCCGGGCGAGCGGTACCCCCTCGGCGCCACCTACGACGGGATGGGCACCAACTTCGCGATCTTCTCGGAGGTGGCCGAGAAGATCGAACTCTGCCTCTTCGACGAGTGGGACACCGGCGCCGAGCGTCGGGTCGAGCTGCGGGAGGTGGACGCGTACGTCTGGCACGCGTACCTGCCCGGGATCGGGCCGGGGCAGCGGTACGGCTACCGGGTGCACGGCCCGTACGATCCGCCGAACGGGGTGCGGTGCAACCCGCACAAGCTGCTCATCGACCCGTACGCCAAGGCGGTCGACGGCGACGTGCGCTGGGACCCGGCGGTCTACGACTACGAGCACGGCGACCCGGAGCGGATGAGCACCACCGACTCGGCGCCGTACATGCCGAAGTCGGTGGTGGTGAACCCGTACTTCGACTGGGGCAATGACGCACCGCCCCGCATCCCGTACCACCACTCGGTCATCTACGAGGCGCACGTACGCGGGCTGACCCGGCGGCTGCCCGGCATCCCCGACGAGCTGCGCGGCACGTACGCCGGCATCGCCTCACCGCCGATGATCGAGCACCTGACCCGGCTCGGGGTGACCGCGATCGAGCTGATGCCGGTGCACCAGTTCGTCAACGACCACCGGCTGGCCGACCTGGGGCTGCGCAACTACTGGGGCTACAACACCATCGGCTTCTTCGCCCCGCACCACGGCTACTCGGCGCTCGGTCACCTCGGCCAGCAGGTG
This sequence comes from Micromonospora sp. NPDC051296, assembly GCF_040682255.1. Taxonomy (NCBI): domain Bacteria; kingdom Bacillati; phylum Actinomycetota; class Actinomycetes; order Micromonosporales; family Micromonosporaceae; genus Micromonospora; species Micromonospora sp. NPDC051296. The sequence goes on from NZ_JBFBAO010000045.1 coordinate 14,621, forward strand.
CAGGAGTTCCGCGGCATGGTCCGGGCGCTGCACGCCGCCGGCATCGAGGTGATCCTCGACGTGGTCTACAACCACACCGCCGAGGGCAACCAGCTCGGCCCGACGCTGAGCTTCAAGGGCGTCGACAACCCCAGCTACTACCGGCTCGGCGAGTCCGATCGGCGCCACTACGTCGACTACACCGGCACCGGCAACAGCCTCAACGTCCGCAATCCGCACTCCCTTCAGCTGATCATGGATTCGTTGCGGTACTGGGTCACCGAGATGCACGTCGACGGCTTCCGCTTCGACCTGGCCGCCACCCTGGCCCGCGAGTTCTACGAGGTGGACCGGCTCTCCACCTTCTTCGAGGTGGTGCAGCAGGACCCGGTGGTCAGCCGGGTCAAACTGATCGCCGAACCGTGGGACGTCGGGCCGGGCGGCTACCAGGTCGGCAACTTCCCGCCGCAGTGGACCGAGTGGAACGGCAAGTACCGCGACACGGTCCGCGACTTCTGGCGCGGCGAACCGGCCACCCTGGCCGAGTTCGCCTCCCGCATCTCCGGCTCGGCCGACCTCTACCAGGACGACGGCCGCCGCCCCTTCCACAGCATCAACTTCGTCACCTGCCACGACGGGTTCACCCTGACCGACCTGGTGTCGTACAACGACAAGCACAACGAGGCCAACGGCGAGGACAACCGGGACGGCGAGAGCCACAACCGGTCCTGGAACTGCGGCGTCGAGGGCGACACCGACGACCCGGGCGTGCTCGCCCTGCGGGCCAGACAGCGGCGCAACTTCGCGGCCACCCTGATGCTGTCGCAGGGCGTGCCGATGATCGGTCACGGCGACGAGCTGGGCCGCACCCAGCGCGGCAACAACAACGCGTACTGCCAGGACAGCGAGCTGGCCTGGGTCGACTGGGAGCACGTCGACAGCGCGCTGCTGGAGTTCACCCGCCGCATGGTCGACTTCCGCCGCCAGCATCAGGTGTTCCGTCGCCGCCGGTTCTTCACCGGCCTGCCGGTACGCGGCCGGGAGGTCGACGAGCCGCTGCCCGACCTGGCCTGGTACACCCCCGACGGCCGGGAGATGACCGGCGAGGACTGGGGCAACGACTTCGGCCGCTCGGTGGCGCTCTTCGTCAACGGCGAGGGCATCCGCGAACGCGGCCAGTACGGTCAGCGCCACCGCGACAGCTCCTTCTGGCTCTGCTTCAACGCCCACGACGCCCCGCTGGACTTCACCCTGCCGCCGGCCGAGTTCGGCCAGCGTTGGGCGCTGGTGATCAGCACCGCCGAACCGGACCAGGACAAGGGCAGCACGGTGGAGGCCGGCGGCACCGTCTGCGTACCGGATCGCTCGCTGGTGGTGCTGGAGAGGGTGGCCTGAGATGGCCGCGAACCCGCACTCCGTCGGCGCCACCTACCGGGTGCAGGTGCGCCCCGGCTTCGACCTGGACGCCACCGCCGGCCTCGCCGGATACCTCGCCGACCTCGGCGTCACCCATCTGTACAGCGCGCCGCTGCTGGCCGCCGCCCCGGGCAGCGCGCACGGCTACGACGTCGTCGACCACCGCCGGGTCAACCCGGAACTGGGCGGCGAGGCGGGCCGGCAGCGGCTGCTGTGGGCGCTGCGTACCGCCGGGCTCGGCCTGGTGGTGGACATCGTGCCCAACCACGCCGGAGTGGCCGTGCCGGCGGCCAACCCGGCCTGGTGGGACGTGCTGCGCCGGGGCCGGTCCTCGGCGTACGCGCCCTGGTTCGACATCGACTGGGACCGGGGCCGGCTGCTGCTGCCGGTGCTCGCCGACAGCCCCGACGCGCTGGACGACCTCAAGCTCGCCGACGGGGAGCTGCGCTACCACGAGCACCGCTTCCCGGTCGCCGACGGCACCGGCGACCGCAGCCCGCGCGAGGTGCACGACCGGCAGCACTACCAGCTGGTCTCCTGGCGGCGCGGCGACGCCGAGCTGACGTACCGCCGGTTCTTCGCCGTCTCCGACCTGGCCGGGCTGCGGGTGGAGGATCCGGAGGTGTTCGCCGCCACCCACGAGCTGGTGCTGTCCTGGGCGGCGGCCGGCGAGGTCGACGGCATCCGGGTCGACCACCCCGACGGGCTGCGCGACCCGGCCGGCTACCTGGCCCGGTTGCGCGCCGCCGCCCCGAACGGCTGGCTGATCGTGGAGAAGATCCTGGAGTACGGCGAGGAGCTGCCGGACTGGCCGGTGGACGGCACCACCGGCTACGACGCCCTCGCCGCGGTCGGCGGACTGTTCGTCGACGGCGACGCCGAGGCCGAGTTCACCGCCCTGGACACCCGGCTCACCGGCCGGGCCACCTCCTGGGCCGACCTGACCCACGACACGAAGCTCTTCGCGGCCACCCGGCTGCTCTCGGCCGAGCTGACCCGGCTGGCCGCGCTCGCACCCGAGGTCGACCGGAATGCGGCCCGCGCCGCCCTGGCCGAGCTGGCCGCCGCCTTCGCCGTCTACCGGGGGTACCCGCCGGAGGGCAGCCGGCACCTCGCCGCCGCCCGCGCCGAGGCCGGCCGGCGCCGCACCGACCTCACCGGGGCGCTGGACGCGCTGACCCGGCGGCTCCGTGACCCCGACGACGAGCTGGCTCGGCGCTTTCCGCAGTTCACCGGCGCGGCGATGGCCAAGGGCGTCGAGGACACCGCCTACTACCGGTGGACCCGGTTCATCGCGCTCAACGAGGTCGGCGGCAGCCCCATCCACTTCGGCACCCCACCGGGCCGGTTCCACCGCTTCGCTGCCGGTCGGCACGGCCGCTGGCCGGCGAGCATGACCACGCTGTCGACCCACGACACCAAGCGCGGCGAGGACGTCCGTGCCCGCCTCGCCGTGCTCGCCGAGCTGCCGCAGCGCTGGGCGGAGCAGGTGAGCCGCTGGATGGCGGCGGTGCCGCTGCCCGACGCCGCGCTGGCCCATCTGCTCTGGCAGACCGCCGTCGGCGCCTGGCCCATCGAGCGGGAGCGGCTGCACGCGTACGCCGAGAAGGCGGCCCGGGAGGCGGCGGCCTCGACCAGCTGGACCGACCTCGACCCGGCCTTCGAGCAGGCCATGCACGCCCTGGTCGACGCCATGTACGACGACCCGACCGTCAACGCCTCGGTCAGCGACTTCGTCGCCGAGATCACCCCGGTCGGCTGGTCCAACTCGCTCGGCCAGAAGCTGGTGCAGCTGGCCATACCGGGGGTGCCGGACACCTACCAGGGCACCGAGCTGTGGGACAACTCCCTGGTAGACCCGGACAATCGCCGCCCGGTCGACTTCGGCGTACGCCAGGAGCTGCTGGCCCGGCTCGACGCCGGCTGGCAGCCGGCGGTGGACGACACCGGCGCGGCCAAGCTGCTCGTGGTGTCCCGGACCCTGCGGCTGCGCCGCGACCGCCCCGAGCTGTTCGGCGACTACCAGCCGGTGGTCGCGCACGGGCCGGCCGCCCGGCATGCCGTCGCCTTCGACCGGGGTGGCGCGATCGCCGTGGCCACCCGGCTGCCGCTGGGCCTGGCAGCCTCCGGCGGCTGGCGTGACACCACCCTGCAACTTCCCGTTAAAGAGGTGTCGTGCCTGTTCACCGGCCGGGTCTACAGTGACGGACAGGTCCGCCTGGCCGAGCTGTTGGCCAGCTATCCCGTCGCGCTGCTCGCCCCCATTACTTGATCACGGGAGGCGTCATGACCGAGTTCACGGTCTGGGCACCGGAGGCGTCGCGGGTGCGGCTGCGCCTGTCGGGCGCCGCCGACCACGAGATGAGACCCAGCCGGGGCGGCTGGTGGCGGGTCGAGGTGCCCGCCGCCGGCCCCGACTACGCGTTCCTGCTCAACGACGACGACCAGGCGCTCCCCGACCCCCGGTCGTTGTGGCAGCCCTCCGGCGTGCACGGCCCGAGCCGCCGTTATGACCACGCCGCGTTCGGCTGGACCGACCAGTCCTGGACCGGCCGGCAACTGCCCGGAACCATCCTCTACGAGCTGCACGTCGGCACCTTCACCCCGGAAGGCACCTTCGACGCGGCGATCGGCAAGCTCGACCACCTGGTCGACCTCGGCGTCGACATGATCGAGCTGCTGCCGGTCAACGCCTTCAACGGCGAACACAACTGGGGGTACGACGGCGTCTGCTGGTTCGCCCCGCACGAGCCCTACGGCGGCCCGGACGGCCTGAAACGGCTGGTCGACGCCGCCCACGCCAGAGGGTTGGGGGTGATCCTCGACGTCGTCTACAACCATTTCGGGCCCTCCGGGGCCTACGCGCCGATGTTCGCGCCGTACCTCGGCAAGCGGGACACCCCCTGGGGCCGCGCGATCAACCTGGACGGCCCACACTCCGACGGGGTACGCCGCTTCATCGCCGACAGCGTGCTGATGTGGCTGCGCGACTACCACGTCGACGGGCTACGCCTCGACGCCGTACACGCCATGCCCGACTCCCGCGCGGTGCATCTGCTGGAGGAGATCGCCGTCGAGGTCGAGTCGCTGTCGGTGCACCTGGGCCGCCCGCTGTCGCTGATCGCCGAATCCGACCTCAACGACCCCCGGCTGATCACCCCCCGGGAGTCCGGCGGCTACGGCCTCCAGGCCCAGTGGAACGACGACGCCCACCACGCCCTGCACACCCTGCTCACCGGCGAACGGCACGGCTACTACGGCGACTTCGGCACCCTGGAATGCCTGGCCGAGGTGCTGTCCGGCGCGTTCTTCCACACCGGCACCTGGTCCAGCTTCCGCCACCGCCAACACGGCCGCCCGGTCGACCCGCGCACCCCCGGCCACCGCTTCGTCGCGTACCTCCAGAACCACGACCAGGTCGGCAACCGCGCCACCGGCGACCGCCTCTCGGCCACCGTGTCGGCGGCCATGCTGCGGGTCGGCGCGACCCTGCTGATGACCGCGCCGTTCACCCCGATGCTGTTCATGGGGGAGGAGTGGGCGGCCTCGACGCCGTGGCAGTTCTTCACCAGCCACCCGGAGCCGGAACTGGCGACCGCGGTGGTGTCCGGTCGGCGGCGAGAGTTCGCCGCCCACGGTTGGTCTGACACCGCGGTGCCCGATCCGCAGGACCGGCAGACGTTCATCCGCTCCCGGCTCGACTGGGCCGAGCTGGACAAACCCGAACACCGCCAGATGTACGACTTCTACCGGCGGTTGATCGCCTTGCGGAAGTCGCGGCCGGAGCTGTCGGATCCGCACCTGTTCGCGATCGACGTGCGGCACGGCGACCGTTTCCTGGTGATGCGGCGGGGCGGGTGCCTGGTGGCGGCAAACCTCGCCGACAAGCCGCAGCGAATCACGCTGCCGGGGGTGGCGCGGCGGGTTCTCCTGGCCACGGGCGAGGGCGTCACCGTCCAACGCGACCGCATCGAGTTGCCTGCAGAGACAGCCGCGATTGTGGCGCTCTGAGCGTCCGAGTGCCTCGTCGCGCAACCTGGATCGCTTAACCGCGCGCCGTCCCCGCGAGATCTTGGACAGTTCCCGTTCCGCGAAAACGGGAACTGTCCAAGATCTCGCGGCAATCTCCCACCATACGGGAAGCACCCCGTGGTGATGCCTTGTCGGAGGTGTGTTGGCATCGTACGAGTTTCGGGCAGGTCGCCGTGGAGTTGGCGCGGGTGGTGGCGGCGATCGAGCGGGGCGACGTGGCCGAGGCCATCTACCGGCACGAGGTGGCGATCCGGCGGGATGGGTGGCGGCGGCTGCCGGCGGAGTATCGGGGTGCCTACTTGGTGGACGCCGCGCGGGCGTACCTGCTGGCCGGTGACCTGCTCGGGGCCGGGCGGATGCTGGTCGCCGCGGACGGCATCGCGCCGGCCGAGGTCCGGTCGCGGCCTTCTGCGCGTACCCTTTGGCCGAGGTGGCCCGGGGACGGCCCGCGCCGGCCGGTGTGGCGCGCCTGGCCACCCTCGTCGGCCTCACCCGGTGACCACCGCTCTCAGCGGCCGGCGCGTTTCCAGGCGCGGTAGAACTCCTTGTAGAGGAAGCGCTGCACCGGGGTGCCCGTGGCGGAGACCTGTTTGCCGATCGCCCGTGCCCCGATCCACATGCCGGCGACCTTGGGTACGCCGGGCACCGACTCGGTCACCGAGGCCACGCCGTTGACCAGTTCCTGCTCCACCGGGGAGAGTGCGACCTTGCGCAGGCCAAGCCGTTCCAGTAGCTGCCTTTTTGCCCCGTTGATGTCGCGGGCGAGCCGGAGGGAGTCCTCGTCGGTCACACACCGTGCGACGGCCGCGCGCAGGTCGGCCGCCTTGTCGCGGTATTCGGCGATGCGGCTGACCACCAGCTCGATCCACTCGTGGTCGCTTGTTCTACCGGTCTCCGTGGCCTGCCAGAGCCGCCCGCCGAGCAGCGGAAGTTCGAGTTCGAGCAGTTGTACGCGGTGCGTGTCGTTGTCGTCCGCCGCTGTGACGAGGGATTGGTGGATTCCGCGGATGGCCTTGATGACATCGAGCACGACTCCCTCGGTTGCGCCTTCGGCGGACAGGTCGAAGGTCAGCAGGAAGTCTCGTCGAATGGGGTGGGCCTGATAGGTCAGCCGGGTGACGTCCGCCCGTGAGCGGTATTTCAGCCCACGTGCGAGCGTCGCCGCGACGTAGACCTCCTCCCCGGGCGGTGCCATCGATTGCAGCGGGCCACGCAGCACGATCGAGGCGGCACGCGCCCAGGTGCCGAATGGGTCGTCCTCCACGCCGTCGGAGGTACCGATGCGATCGCCGTGGTGACCGGCCACCCGGACGTGTGCCGCCTGGAAGGCGCACCATCCGTGGACGCGCTTCGACAGCGAGTTGCGTTCGCCCGGCAGGGCGTCGTCACAGGCGATGGCGTGCTCGATGAACTGGCCGAGCACCTGGTTTCCCCGCCAGCTTTGCAACTCGTCCAGCGCTTCGTCTTCGGCTCCCCGCACTCGGCTCGTCTCGTCTGCGTCCAGCTGTAGCGGATGGAGCAGCCCGGCGTCGGCCAGCGCACGGAGGAGATACGGCTTGACGCCGAAATCGGCGGCGGACGGTCGGGCGAGGACCGGATGGGCGACCCACACCCGTTCCATGAAGATCAAGGACTGGATCAGCTCGACGAATGCCTGGCGCGCGAACGGGTCGCCGGGGCGGGCACCGCGATTCTGGGCTGCGACGAAATCCTCGGCGCTGATGATTGAGGTGACGTCTACGAGGACTTCGGTGTTCCGGTGGGGGAGTCCCGGACTAGCTCCACGAACCACTTGACGGCCTCCGGGCGACCCATCACGGTGCTGGCGAAAGTCGGCTCTGGTTGGGCGAGCGTCTCCATCGGCACCGGCAGGTGCCTGATTGCATTCACGTCTGTGGACATTAGACCGACGATCTCACCGAGGCACAACCCCGCCAGGCCGTCCCAGACCTTCTGCCGAGGCCGGTAGAAGAGGTCGAAACGCGGGGCGTCCTCCGCGAGATCGGTGAGGTCAAGTGCGGTACGCAGCATGTCCAGCGTCTGTGACGTGGTGCGCGTCTTCAACGCGTACCCGGCCTCGGCCATGGCGGTCTCGTGCGGCGGCACCGCCGACTGCGCGCTGCGGGTCAGGGATGCGACACGAGCCGAAGCCTTGTTGTACGCGGCCGGCAGCCCGTTGACCGTGATCGTCTCGTCGGCTCGGGAGGCGAGAACGACGATCGGCTTACGGCCGGTGGCCAGCTCGGGGGCGACGATCAGCGCGGCGACCGGTTCCCGCCGCTCCAGCAGACAGACGACGGAGCAGAACTCGACGCTCTGTGGCCGGACGAACTCGGCCGTGCCGTCGATCGGGTCGATGACCCAGATCCGTTCGGGTTCCTCGTCCAGACCCGGCCGCCAGGTGCCGCTGCCCGACTCCTCCGCCAGCACCCGTGCCTCGGGATCGACCGACCGGATCCGGCTGATGAGCATTTCTTCGATGGCGAGGTCGGCCTCGGTGAGTAGGGTGTTGTCAGCCTTCTCCCGGACGTCCAGCTCGGCCACCCGGGACCGGTACGACGCGAGCCCGCCCAGCAGCTCGGTCGTCAGGTCGGTCCACAGCTTGTCAAGATCCATCGACTCGACTCTCCTCGCGACCAGCTCGGGACGGCCCTTCGATCGACGGGGCCCATCATTTCACCCCGAGACCCCGCCACCGAGCGTGCGCTGGTCGTCTCCCGCACCGGCCGGCGTGGCGAGGCCGGTGGTGCTGGCCGCGCCACGCCTGGTGACCGTTGGCGGCCGTCACGACCAGGGGGCGGTGGGGTACCAGGGGATGATCTCCCGGCGAGCGAGCAGGCGGATGTCCCAGTAGAGGAAGGTGAAGGCGCCCGCGACGATGAACGCCACCGCGATGGTCGCCGCCAGTCGGGACGGGCGGGCGGCGAACCAGTTCTGCAGCCGGCTGCCGGCGAACCACGCCAGCAGGAGGAACAGCACCGCCATGACGACGATGTTGCCGATCGACTGGAGGGTGAACGCCGCGGCGCCGTACAGCGGGTTGCCGCTCTCCGCGGCATCGCGGAACATCTGGCGGAACAGCGGGAACGGCCGTCCGATCAGGAAGCCGGCGATTAGCGCGCCCATGAAGACCAGCGGGGCGTTGGGGTACCGGCGGGAGATCCGGGCGAACGGGTCCGGCACCACCTTCAGCGCGGCCAGCCCCAGGTAGACCATGATCAGCCCGATCAGGCCGAAGACCACCATCGACTGGATGCTGCGCGGGGACAGGGATCCGGGTGTGTTCGGGGCGGTGGAGAACTGGGGCATCGACGTGCCGACCAGGCCGACGATCGCGCCGTACACGGCGGAGACCGCGATCATGCCGACCGCCATCCAGCCCAACGGGCGCAGCGGTGTCAGGAAGCGGCCCAGCCGGCTGTCGGACGTGCCGGCCAACGGGGCGATGGCGCCGAAGGCGGCGACGTTGCAGGCGGTGAAGGTGCCGGCGACGCCGGAGACGAACGCGAAGATCACGCCCGCCACGACCCCGCTCAGCGGAGTCTCCTTGGCGTCGTGGCCCAGCATGGTGTTGGCGATGTTGTCGCCGATGGTCTGGTCGACGAACTCCGCCGACCAGACGACGGTGAGCAGGAAGCCGCCCAGCACGCTGAGCAGGATGATCAGCCCGCGTCGGCGTGGTACGTCCCCGGGGACGAACAGGGAGGTGGCGCGGGGCTCGGACGGCAGCCGGATCTCGTCAACTGCGCGCGGACGGCTGGTGCGTCGGTCAGCCTGAGTCACGGAAAGCTCCTCGACATATACGGAGGGTGAGAATTCGATGATGGTGGATTGGCTGAAGGTGGATTTCTTCCTGGTTGCTCGATAGTGGGCGACACGCGAGGGTGGCCGTTTTGTCGGTCTTGGCCGGCTTGCGGTGGTGAGGCGTTAGGTTGGGGTCCCGTCACATCGGGAGGCCGGGTTGTTGACGCGTGTCGAGCTGTGCGAGCGCATCCGCGCTGACCGCCGCTGCTGACCCCCGGCGGATCGGGAGATGGACAGCGCGGGGCGTTCGGTTCGACCCTGGCGGCTCCGGCCGGCGGAAGAGGGCATCAAGGTCAGCCGCCTGGAGGTCTTCTTCGACCTGGTCTTCATCTACGCGCTGTCCAACGTCGCCCGGGCCACCTTCGGCGACCACACCCCCGACGGGTTGCTGCGGGGCGTCTTGATCCTGGCCCTGCTGTGGTGGTGCTGGATCTCCTACGTCTGGGTGGGCAACAGCGTCCACGCCGGCGAGGGTTGGATGCCGATCGTCATCTTCATCGTGATGGCGGCCGTCTTCACGGTGGCCCTGACGCTCCCGGAAGCCTTCACCGACCTGCCCGGCGGCTCGAACGGGCCGCTGGTGTTCGCCGGCTGCTACTTCGTCATCCGGATGTTGAGCCTGGTGGTCTTCCGGCAGGTCACCCGGCACGACCGGCCGGTCCGCCGTCAGGTCTTCCGCCTCGCCGTCCCGGTGGTCACCGCCACCGGGCTGCTCGTCGGATCCGCGTACCTCCCCGAGCGGGTGTTCGGCGTGCACCGGTTCGCGGTCCAGGTGATCTTGTGGGCGCTCGCCGTCGCCGTCGAGTACGCCGGCGGCTTCCCGGTCGGGGGGCGGCGGTGGCGGATCGTCTCCGCGGCGCACTGGACGGAACGCTACGAACTGATCATCATCGTCACGCTGGGCGAGCTGATCATCTCGGTCGGCACCGGCACCAATCCGCTGAGCTGGGCGATCAGCTGGCCGGTCATCTGCGCGGCAGCGCTCGGGATCGCCGTCACCGCCACCCTGTGGTGGGCCTACTTCGACGTCATCGCGCTCGCTGCCCAGTTGGCCATGCGCAACGCGCACGCGTACGACCGGGTCGCGCTCGCCCGGGACGGCTACGTCTACCTCCACCTGCCGATGGTCGCGGGGATCATCACCCTCGCCGTCGGCGCCGAGGACCTGCTCAAGCAGGTCAGCGACCGTGGCGTTCCGCTGCACCAACCGCTGGACCCGGCCGGCACGTACCTCATGTTCGCCGGCGTGGGCATCTTCCTCCTCGGCCACCTCGGTTTCCAGCTCCGCGTCCTCGGCACGGTCACCTGGACCCGAGTCGGCGCCATCGTGCTCCTCGCGGCCCTGACACCGGTGGCGGTGTCGGTCCCGGCGCTCGCCTCGATCGGCATCCTCGCCGCGACCGGGCTGGCGCTCGCCGTCGCCGAACTCATCTTCCTGGCCGGCTCCCGGCGGGCCCTGCGAGAGGCCGTCCTGGAGGAACACCACGCCCACGCGACCCGCGAAGCCGAACGGTGGCGGCGTTAGGGCACCCTCTCGCGGCTTCGTTTGCATGGGCATGCGGCGTGGTGCATACTTTTCCTCGTGTCCAAGGTTCTCACCTCCCTGCCCACCGGTGAACGTGTCGGCATCGCCTTCTCCGGCGGCCTCGACACCTCGGTCGCGGTCGCGTGGATGCGCGACAAGGACGCCATCCCGTGCGCCTACACCGCCGACATCGGCCAGTACGACGAGCCCGACATCGCCTCGGTGCCCGGTCGCGCGCTCAGCTACGGCGCCGAGGTCGCCCGCCTGGTCGACTGCCGCGCCGCCCTGGTCGAGGAGGGCCTGGCGGCGTTGACCTGCGGCGCCTTCCACATCCGCTCGGGCGGGCGGGCGTACTTCAACACCACCCCGCTGGGCCGGGCGGTCACCGGGACCCTGCTGGTCCGGGCGATGATCTCCGACGACGTGCAGATCTGGGGCGACGGCTCGACCTTCAAGGGCAACGACATCGAGCGGTTCTACCGGTACGGCCTGCTGGCCAACCCGCAGCTGCGCATCTACAAGCCGTGGCTCGACACCGACTTCGTCACCGAGCTGGGTGGGCGCAAGGAGATGTCGGAGTGGCTGCTCGACCGCGGCCTGCCGTACCGGGACAGCACCGAGAAGGCGTACTCCACCGACGCCAACATCTGGGGCGCCACGCACGAGGCGAAGACCCTCGAACACCTCGACACCGGCATCGAGACGGTCAACCCGATCATGGGGGTCCGGTTCTGGGACCTGTCGGTGGAGATCCCCACCGAGGACGTCACCATCGGCTTCGACCAGGGCCGCCCGGTGACGATCAACGGCAAGGAGTTCGCCAGCCCGGTCGACCTGGTGCTGGAGGCCAACGCCATCGGTGGCCGGCACGGCCTGGGCATGTCGGACCAGATCGAGAACCGGATCATCGAGGCCAAGAGCCGGGGCATCTACGAGGCGCCCGGCATGGCACTGCTGCACGCCGCGTACGAGCGGCTGGTCAACGCGATCCACAACGAGGACACCCTGGCCAACTACCACAACGAGGGCCGCCGCCTCGGCCGGCTGATGTACGAGGGGCGCTGGCTGGACCCGCAGGCGCTGATGCTGCGTGAGTCGTTGCAGCGCTGGGTCGGCACGGCGGTCACCGGCGAGGTGGCGCTGCGGCTGCGCCGGGGCGAGGACTACTCGATCCTGGACACCACCGGCCCGGCCTTCAGCTACCACCCGGACAAGCTGTCGATGGAGCGTACCGAGGACTCGGCGTTCGGTCCGTCGGACCGGATCGGCCAGCTCACCATGCGCAACCTGGACATCGCCGACTCGCGGGCGAAGCTGGAGCAGTACGCCACCCTCGGCATGGTCGGCGGCGGCGTGCCGCAGCGGATGGTCGGTGCCGCGCAGGCGGCCTCGACCGGGCTGATCGGCGCGATGCCGGAGGGCGGTGCGGAAGCCATCGCGTCCCGGGGGGTGCCCTCCGCGGAGGACGAGGCGCTCGACCGCGCCGCGATGGAGTTCGGCGTCGACTGACCCGCCGCCGCCCGGCCGGGGCCCGTGCTCGGGCGACACCGACGCGTCGTCGCTGTTGCGCCGGGCTTGTCCAATGAGCACGTGGCTGACGACATCGAACACCGGCTGGCTGCGGCCGCCGAGGCGCTGCGTGAGTACGAGGTGACCACGCAGCGCGTAGCGGATCTGCGGACCCGGGTGGACGAGATGGCCACCCGGGTCGCCGCGCTGCGCGCCGAGTGCGCCGGCGAGGAGAAGGACGTCGCCCGGCTGGAGGGGCTGTCGTTGACCCGGGTGCTGGCCTCGTTGCGCGGGGCCCGGGACGACCTGCTGGCCCGCGAGCGCGCGGAGGCCGACGCCGCCCGTTACCGGCTGGCCGAGGCCAACGGCCGCATCGAGGCGCTGCGGGGCGAGCAGGACGTCGCCCGGGCGCGGCTGCACCAGCTCGCCGCGGCGCCGAACACCTACGCCGCCATGCTCGACGAGAAGGAGCGGCACCTGGCCGGCTCCGGCGACCCGCGTGGCGCGCGGCTGCTGGCACTCGCCGACGAGCGCGGACGGCTCAGCGGTGAACTGCGTGAGGTGGGCGAGGCCCTGCACGCCGCCCGCGCCGCACACGACGCCCTGGCGCAGGTACGCCGCAAGCTCGACAGCGCGTCGGGTTGGTCGACCTACGACACGTTCTTCGGCGGCGGGATGGTGAGCAGTGCGCTCAAACACTCCCGACTGGACGAGGCGGCCCAGGCCGCGGCCCGCGCCGACCGGTGTCTCGCCGTGCTGCGTACCGAACTCGCCGATGTCGAGGGCATGAACCTGATCGCGCCGCGACTGGCCGTCGGCAGCCTGACCAGATTTGTCGATGTCTTCCTCGACAACATCTTCACCGACCTCGCCGTCCGGGGCCGGATCAAGCAGGCTGTGCACAACGTCGACCAGTCCGTCCAACTGGTACGCGAGGTGCAGGGCCGGCTGGAGCAGCGAGCCGCCCAGGCGCGCGCGGGCCTCGCCAACGTGCAGACCGAACGCGACCGTCTCCTCAGCCCCCGCTGAGCGCCCTCGCCGACGGCGTTTCCGGCCCGTTGCGGGGTTGACGCCCTTGGAAGTTAGCGTTAACAATGCGGTGACCATCGAACTCGTCGTTCGATGGCCGGGCCACCCGGAGCGCCAGATCGGGCGCTGCCTGGCCCGCTGACCCGCGGCACCGCCGGCTTCGCGACGGCGGGCCGCAGGTGGCCTTGCCTTGCCAGTTCGCCGACTGTCAGTGCTGTCGTGGACGCCCCACCTCCCGATGGAAGGAGTCTTCTCCCCGGCCAATTAGCGAACCGGTTCGACGGTCGGTGACCAGCCAGCGAAGCCTGTGCGTGGGGCCGTGCGCCGACGGATCGCGCGAGGACCATCACCAACGCAAGCGACAACAAGGAGCTGCCATCATGGCGTTGTCGAGAGCAACCCACATACGCGCGGCCGCGCTGTCCGCCGTGCTCACCTTGGTGGGTACGGCAGGGTTCGCGGTGCCCGCCGCCGCAACCAGTCTGCCGTCGCCGTCCCTGCACTACGAGTTCAACAGCATCGATCTGTCCACCGGGGTCATCCCGGACACCTCGGGCAACGAGCTCGCCGGCACGCTGGTGAACCGCACCACGGCGTCCCTGGTGGACGGTGCCAGCGGCGGCTCGGCGCTCAAGCTGCCGGGCGGAGCGCCGACGTCCAACGGTGCCTACGTCAGCCTGCCCCGCGCCGCTCTTCAGGGCGCCTCCGACCTGACCGTCTCGACCCGCATCAGGTGGGACGGCAGCACGTCGCCCTGGCAGTGGATCTACGCACTCGGCACGAACAACACCCGTTACCTCT
>NZ_JBFBAO010000046.1:0-28169 GCF_040682255.1 Micromonospora sp. NPDC051296
AGCGCGCCACCGCCGGTGACCGCGGTCGCGGCGAGCGCCACCTGCCAGCCGACCGGGCCGACCTCCGCCAGCCGACCGGCGCCCAGCGGCCCGCCGGAGGCCACCGCGGCGGCGCCCAGCAGCAGGCCGGCCACCGGTCCGGCGAGCACGGCCGGGGCGAGCAGCCGCCCCCACGGCCGCGGGCTGCGCTCGGCGGCGGCCACCCCGACCAACCGACGGGCGAGCAGCCAGCCGGTGGCCATCCCCACCAGGACCGGAACCGCGAGGACCGCGGCCGACCCGAGCCCGTCGACCGGCCCACTGGGCAGGCCGGCGAACAACGGCAGGGCCGGCAGCGCGCCGACCGAAACCTCGCTGGTGCGAACCGCCGTGTCGGTGCCGACGGCAAAGCCGGGGCCGAGCAGGTAACTGGCCGACCAGACGGTGGCGTTGGGCGCGTACGCCAGGCTGACCAGGGTGATGCCGGCCTGCCCGGCCACCCCGGTGCGGTAGGCGCCGATCAGGTCGGCCGCGTCGCCACCACCGGTCGCCACGGCCAGCCCGGCCACGGCCGCCCCCGCGCCGAGCAGCACCAGCCCGGCCACCAGGCCGGCACGGACACCCTCGCGCAGGGGCAGCGGCGCCTGTGCGGCCAACGCCTCGGCCAGCCCGGTGGTGCGGGCCGCGCCGACGCCGGCGGCGAGCGTGCCGAGGACGGCGAGCGTCACCCCGGCCCGCACCGTTGACACGCCGGCACCGGCCAGCATCGCGGCGAGCACGCCCAGCAGGGCGTACGCGATGCCGACCGCGATGGCCGCGACGAGTGTACGGCCCGGAGACCGGCTGCCCCGGGCACCGATCGCGCGGGTGGCGTGCACCCCGGCGCGGGTGAGCCGCCACACCGCCAACGCGGTCACCGCGAGCGGGGCCAGACCCAGCGGGCCGTTGGCGGTGGCCAGCGGCACCCCGTGCCCGAGCAACCAGCCGGCCGCCCCGGCACGCACGCCGCCGAGCAGGCTGGCGGCACCCTCGCTGAGCTGGAACAGCCAGAGCACGAACGCCACGGGCAGCCAGGAGGTGAGCGCGGCACCACCGGCGGCGACCAGCGCGGCGACCACCAGCGGCGCGTGGCTGCGGCCCGGCGTCCCGTCCCGCGGCAACGGCACCCGGCGCGATGGGCCGGCACGGCCGGGTGGCCGGGCGCCGGCTCCGCGGGCGTCGGTTGCCCGGCGAGGCTGGTCAGGGGTGACAAACGACATCGGCTCTACTCTGGCATGCCGTGCCGGCGTCGGCTGTCCGACACCACCCACCAGAGCATCCAGTTCGTGTGATCGCCCGTGGCGCGGCGACGTCCTCCTCTAGCCTCGGCACAAGGACCGTGACCACATCGCGGCAGCAAGCGACCGGAGGGAAGCTGTGAACGCTCCGTATCCACCGCCTCCGCCGCCGCCCGCCGGCCGGGACCGCACCACCCTCTGGGGCGTGCTGGGCATCGTCACCGGCCTGCTCTGCTGCGGCATCCTCGGCATCGTCTTCGGTTGGCTGTCGGTCCGCGACGCAAAGCGGTACGCAAAGTCACCGGTGCTCGGTTACCTGGCCATCGCCTTCGGTGTGCTCAACATCGTCGTCAGCCTGATCCTGCGGTCCACCGGGAACTACCCGTACTGGAACCGCTGAGGGGCCGACCTTCCGGTCGGCCCCTCAGCGCGTGTTTGCCGTTCAGCCGGCGGACATGATCTCCCGCATCAGCTTGGCGGTCTCGGTCGGCGTCTTGCCGACCTTGACGCCGACCGCCTCCAGCGCCGCCTTCTTCGCGTCGGCGGTGCCCGCGGAGCCGGAGATGATCGCACCGGCGTGACCCATGGTCTTGCCGGGCGGCGCGGTGAAGCCGGCGATGTAGCCGACCACCGGCTTGGTGACGTTGGCCTTGATGAACTCCGCGGCCCGCTCCTCGGCGTCGCCGCCGATCTCACCGATCATCACGATGGCGTCGGTGTCCGGGTCGGCCTCGAACGCGGCCAGCGCGTCGATGTGCGTGGTCCCGATGATCGGGTCGCCGCCGATGCCGACGCAGGTCGAGAAGCCGATGTCGCGCAGCTCGTACATCATCTGGTAGGTCAGCGTGCCGCTCTTGCTGACCAGGCCGATCCGGCCGGTGCCGGTGATGTCGGCCGGGATGATCCCGGCGTTGGAGGCGCCCGGCGAGGCGATGCCGGGGCAGTTCGGGCCGATGATCCGGGTCCGCTCCCCCTTGGCCACGTTGTACGCCCAGAAGGCGGCGGTGTCGTGCACCGGCACCCCCTCGGTGATCACCACGGCCAGCGGGATCTCGGCGTCGATCGCCTCGATGACCGCACCCTTGGTGAACTGCGGCGGCACGAAGATGACGGTGACGTCGGCACCGGTGTCCTTCATCGCGTCGGCGACGCTGGCGAAGACCGGCAGCTCGGTGCCGTCGAACTCGACGGTGGTGCCCGCCTTGCGCGGGTTGACGCCGCCGACGACGTTGGTGCCGGCGGCGAGCATCCGCCGGGTGTGCTTGGAACCCTCGGAACCGGTCATCCCCTGGACGATGACCTTCGAGTCCTTGGTCAGCCAGATAGCCATTGTCAGACCCCCGCAGCCGCCAGCTCGGCGGCCCGCTCGGCCGCGCCGTCCATGGTGTCGACCCGCTGCACCAGCGGGTTGTTCGCGCCGTCGAGGATCGCCCGACCAGCTTCGGCGTTGTTGCCGTCGAGGCGCACGACGAGCGGCTTGGTGACCTGCTCGCCGCGCTGCTCGAGCAGGGCCAGCGCCTGGATGATGCCGTTGGCGACCTCGTCGCAGGCGGTGATGCCGCCGAAGACGTTGACGAAGACGCTCTTCACCGACGGGTCGGAGAGCACGATCTCCAGGCCGTTGGCCATCACCGCCGCGCTCGCGCCACCGCCGATGTCGAGGAAGTTGGCCGGCTTGACGTTGCCGTGCCGCTCGCCGGCGTACGCGACCACGTCGAGCGTGGACATGACCAGGCCCGCGCCGTTGCCGATGATGCCGACCTCGCCGTCGAGCTTGACGTAGTTGAGGTCCTTCGCCTTGGCGGCCTGCTCCAACGGATCCACGGTCGCCTGGTCGACCAGGGCCTCGTGGTCCGGGTGCCGGAAGCCCGCGTTCTCGTCCAGCGAGATCTTGGCGTCCAGCAGCAGCAGCTTGCCTTCCTTGGTCTTGGCCAGCGGGTTGACCTCGACCAGGGTGGCGTCCTCGGCGACGAACGCCTTCCACAACCCCACCGCGATGTCGACGACCTGGTCGGCGACCTCGGCCGGGAAGCCGGCGGCGGAGACGATCTCCCGGGCCTTGGCCTCGTCCACGCCCTCGACCGCGTCGATCGGGGCCTTGACGACCTTCTCCGGGGTCTCGGCGGCGACCTGCTCGATGTCCATGCCGCCGGCGACGCTGGCGATGCAGAGGAAGGTGCGGTTCGCCCGGTCGAGCAGGTACGAGAAGTAGTACTCGTCGGCCACGTCGGCGGTAACCGTGATCATGACCTTGTGGACCGTGTGGCCCTTGATGTCCATGCCGAGGATGTCGGTGGCGCGGGCCACCGTCTCCTCCGCGCCCTCGGCCAGCTTGACGCCGCCGGCCTTGCCTCGCCCGCCGACCTTCACCTGCGCCTTGACGACCACCCGGCCGCCGAGGCGCTCGGCGATCGCGCGGGCCTCCTCCGGGGTGGTGGCGACGCCGCCGGCGAGCACGGGCAACCCGTGCCGCTCGAACAGGTCCCGCCCCTGGTACTCGTACAGGTCCACGATTGCGCGTCCCGTCCCGTCTCCGCGGCGCACCGTCGCGCCGCCACCAGCGTATGGAAAGAAAACAGTGCGATGCCTGACATCAGTTGAAGTTGACGCAGGCCATTGCGCGCAGCCTAGCGATGCCGGCACGGCGGGCAACCGAGCGGGCGCGCGGTGTGCCGTAATCCACATCCGCAGCCGACGCCGCGTCACCGTCCCGCAGCGGACCGGGCCGGCGTCACCCGTTCGGGCGATCTCGCCAGGCCGGCCAGGGATCTGTGCGGTCGTGCGTAACCCCGCCGGAAGGGCGTCGTTGAGTCAGGTGTCGGAGCGCTGGACAGCGCGAGGACAACAAATACGGCCGATGCCCTGTCGGTCGAGGGGTGGCGGCGGGGCATCGTGCATAGAGGGGCCGGACGTGTGAGGGGTGCGTCCGGCCCCTCCCCCTGTGTCCGCCCTGCCCGGCAGCCTGTCGCCCGCGCGGGCCGCGTTCAGCCCACCGGCTGGGCGACGTTCGCCCGGACCCATTCCACGATGGACTGCGTGGTCGCACCCGGCGTGAAGATCTTGGCCACGCCGAGCTGCTCCAGTTCCGGCAGGTCGGCGTCCGGGATGATGCCCCCGCCGAACACCACGATGTCCCGGGCGTCCCGCTCGTCGAGCAGTTCGAGCACCCGACGGAACAGCGTCATGTGCGCCCCGGAGAGCACCGAGAGGCCGACGGCGTCGGCGTCCTCCTGGATCGCGGTCTCCACGATCTGCTCCGGCGTCTGGTGCAGGCCGGTGTAGATGACCTCCATGCCGGCGTCCCGGAGGGCGCGGGCCACCACCTTGGCGCCACGGTCGTGGCCATCCAGGCCCGGCTTGGCGACGACGACCCGAACACGAGAGCTCATCTGCGCATCCCTTTCACCGGCTCCGCGGCATTCACCTGAACGAACGGTAACCCGGCCGGCCGGGGCCGGGGAACGGGGGCCGGCGGAACCCGCTGCCACCGCGACCTCACGCAGGGCCGCAACCGTGCGGCTCGCGTCAAGGGAGACGACTCCGCCGATCGGTCACCGTACGCGACGAACGGACGATAACGAGGGCAGCTCTCCAGCGCCGCGAGGCATGACAATAATGGACGGATTAGGACAGAACGAGGCAACGAATTCGGCGCTTCGGCTTGTGACTCGACTGACGGTTGGCTAACGTGTCCACGGTTGTCATCAGGTCTACGGACGGGTGATGACGCGAACAGCCGACGTTCGGCCACCCGATCCGGACGACGGTCAGATCGCATCGGAACCCGACAACGGAGGGTATGCGTGCGCCAGCGCCTGTCGTCTGAGCCCGATCGATATCGCGGCCGCCGCCGCGTACCCACCCCCCCACGTAGCCGCTACGCCGCAGTCGTCACCACCGCCTTCGTCGGTGCCGGCGTGGTCGCGCTGGGTGCCGGCGCACTGCCGGACGCCAAGAGCGTCAGCCCGTCGGTGCTCGACGAGCTGAAGCAGGCGTCGATCAGCAGCCAGGGCGTCGCGGACCGCGCCGACGCCGCCGAGCGGGCGTCCCGCGACAGTCGCAGCGGCCCGGAGAGCACGGCCGACACCGGAGTGTGGCTACTACCCCTCCAGGGCTACGACTTCAACTCCCCGTACGGGATGCGCTGGGGCAAGCTGCACACCGGCATCGACCTGGTCGCCCCGGAGGGAACCCCGTACGTCGCGATCCACGAGGGCATGGTCACCAAGGCCGGCTGGTTCGGCGGGTACGGCTACGCCGTCATCGTCCAGCACGCCGACGGCAGTGAGGCGATCTACGGCCACTCCTCCGCGCTCAGCGTCCGCGAGGGTCAGCAGGTCAAGGCCGGCGACCAGCTCGGCCTGGTGGGCAACACCGGCCACTCGTACGGCTCCCACCTGCATCTGGAGGTCCATGTCAAGGGCGAGCCCCTCGACCCGGTGCCGTGGCTGCAGGAGCGTGGAGTGGACATCAAGCTGCAAGTCGAGGCAATTTACAGCGAGGTAGCGGAGTCCTGACGCCGTGTGAGGCCCGTTGACCGCCCGGATCAATCGATCCGGGCGGTTTTGCATGTCCCCCCGGCCGTGAAAGTATCCCAGCTCACAGCAGAGACTGTGAGCGATGCCACAGCCGATCCGAACCACCGCTCCGGTCAGTCGGCGGCAGTGGCGGACAGACCTGGACAACGCGCTGGCCACCACCGGCGGCCGGCCTGACCCCCGGTACCCGTCCTGAGCTGGACCGACACCAGGATTTCGAGGTCACGTGCCACTCGATCCAGTGAGGTCCGCCGTGCAGGACGACAGCTCAACTCCATACCGGAAGATCCCCGACGCCCCGGCCCGGCACCGGCGCCGCCTCGGCCGCCGCCACCGCCACCTGGTCGTCGGCGCCGTCGCCCTGGTCGGGCTCGGCCTCGGTGGTGTCGCCGTGGCCACCCGCGACGACCACCCCACCCCGAACCCGGTCTCGCTCGACGCCCCGGACCGGGCCGAGGCCGCCGCCCGCGCCGACCGCTCAGCCCGCGAGCCGGTCACCCTGGCCACCCCGGACAGCCCGACTCCGACTCCGTCGGCAAGCCCGAGCGCCAGCCCCTCCGCGAGCGCCAGCGCGAGCCCGACCGCGAAGCCCAGCCCGAAGGCCACGAAGGCCAGCCCGAAGGCCACACCCGCGCCGGCCAAGAGCGCGACGCCGAAGTCGTCGTGGGTGATCCCGATGGCCGGTGCCGCCATCACCTCGTGCTACGGCCCCCGCTGGGGCACCCTGCACGCCGGCATCGACTTCGCGCTGCCCGCCGGTACCCCGGTCCGCGCCGCCTTCGGAGGCACCGTGGCGAAGGCCGGCGACGTCGGCGACGGGTATGGCATCTCCGTCTTCATCGACCACGGCAACGACTACCTCACCCACTACGCCCACCTGAGCACGGCCAAGGTGAGCGTGGGCGCGAAGGTCAGCACCGGGCAGACCATCGGCCTGGAGGGCTCCACCGGCGACTCGACCGGCCCACACCTGCATTTCGAGGTGCACCAGGGCCAGATGTGGAACCAGATCGACCCGGCACCGTTCCTGCGTGCCCGGGGCATCTCCGTCGCCTGCTGACCCGTCGTTGAGGGTGCGGGCGCGTCACGGCTCCTCCTCGATGGCGGCGAGCGGCAGGGTGGGCCAGGCCGCGAGGTCGTCGAGCATCTGACGGTCGTGCGTGGCGACGACGACCGCTGCCGGGGTTGCCAGCAGGGCGGCGGTCAGGTCGTCGACCAGAGGCGCCGACAGGTGGTTGGTGGGTTCGTCGAGAATCAGCAGGTCGGGTCGCTCGGCGAGGCGCAGCGCGAGGTTCAGCCTGCGTTGCTGGCCCTGTGACATCCGCCCGACCGGGGTACGGAAGGCTTCCCGGTCGAGCAGGTTGGTCGCGGTCAGCGGGCGGCGGTCCTCGGCACTGAGGTGGCCCCTGGACTGGAGTTGGCCGACGTGCTGGTCGTACAGCTCGTGGGCGAGGGCGGTCGGCGGCCAGGCGGGTACTTCCTGCCCGAGGTACGCGACGCGGGCCCGCGAGAGGTGGCGGATGTCCCCGGTCGACGGTTCGAGATCTTTCGCCAGCACCGCGAGCAGTGTCGACTTGCCCGCTCCGTTGGGGCCGGTCACCAGCAGCCGGTCGCCGCCGTCGAGGGTGAGGGTGACCGGTTGGTACAGCCGCCCGGCCACGGTGACGTCCTGACAGCGCAACACAGGTGACCCGGGACGGGTGCCGATGTCGGGCCACCGCAGGCGCAGCGGCGGCTCAGGCACGGTGAGCTGGTGGGCCTCAAGGTCTGCCTGCCGGCGTCGGAGCGCCTGGACGACACCGGGGGCGCGGGACTGGCGCTGGTGTTTGCCATGTCCCTTGTCCGGGCGCCAGCCGGTGCTGAGTCGTTGCTGTGCCTCGCACACCGCGTCGGCCAGCCGCTGGTGTTCGGTCTGCTGGGCCTCGTAGTCGTGTACCCAGCGCTCGCGCTCGCGTCGGCGCCCGTTCTGCCAGCCGGCGTAGCCCCCGGCGAACAGGCGCGGTCGCCCGTCCTCGCTGGGGTCGAGGTCGAGGAACTCCAGAGCGACGTCCCTGAGCAGGGCACGGTCGTGCGTGACGACCACGACCCCGCCCGGGTGCTGACGCAGCCGGGCGGTGAGAAACGCCAGGCTCTCCGCGTCGAGATGGTTGGTCGGCTCGTCCAGCATCAGCAGGTCGTAACGCGCCCCCAACAGGCATGCCAGCCGAACCCGGTAGCGCTGGCCGACCGACAGCGTCGACAGCGGGCGCTCTCGATCGGTGCAGGCGTCGAGCCCGGCCAACGCCACGTCGACGCGGCGCTCCGCATCCCAGGCGTCCAGCCGGGTAGCCACGTCGAGTGCGGCGGCGTACGCCGTATCCGCGCCGTGCTTGCCCTCGGTCATCGCCGTCGCCGCGTCGTCGAGCGCCCGCAGCGCGCGGTGGGACTGCCGGATAGCACCCATGACGAGGCTGCCCACCGTCTCGCCGCTGCGCGCTTCCAGCGCCTGCCGGGCGACGCCGATGGTGCCGATCCGTTCCACGGTGCCCTGGTCAGGGGCGATCATGCCGGTCAGCACGTGCAGCAACGTCGTCTTGCCGCGGCCGTTCTCGCCGACGACGGCCAGTCGTGAGCGAGCCGAGACGGTCACGCTCACGTCGGACAGCACTACCCGCCCGCCCAGCACGACCCGTACGCCGTCGGCTCGGACGTGCGCCCGGTCACCGGCCGGCAGCTGACCGCCCCAGGCTTGCGATGAATCCAGTTCAAGATTTTTCATTGTGTGCTCTTCGGCTCGTCGTGGAGCCGGGCAGCACAGATACGCCGCCCGGCGGGAACGCCAGGACGGCGGAACAGAGCTCGATCAGAGAAAGCCGGTCAACCCTGCCGCCGTCAGCGGCGGGACCACAGCTTCATCGAGCCAGAGCCGGTGTACATGCCCCAACGATACGGGACTCAGAGCTTCTCGATCGGGGCGTGCCGCAGCACCAGCCAGAGCGTCTGGTCGCCGAAGTCGATCTGCGCCCGGGCGCCCGGGCCGTGCCCCTCCACGGCCACCACCCGGCCCAGCCCGTAGCGCTGGTGGTTCACCCGGTCCCCGGCCGTGACCTTCGGCCCCTGCGGCAGCTCGCTGGCGGTGGCCAACCGGCTGCCGTCCACGCCGAGCTTCCGAGCCAGCTGGACGGCCCGGGGCGTACCCCCGGTGAAGCCGCCGCGCCCGCCGGTGACCCGGTCCGCGCGGCCGCCCACGCCCCCGCCACCACCGCCCCACGAGGTGTACGACCCCTCGGTCCGTTCCCAGCGGACCAGTTCGGTCGGCAACTCCTCGACGAACCGGGACGGCGGATTGTAGGCCGGCTGGCCCCAGGCCGAGCGGGTCACCGCCCGGGAGAGGTAGAGACGCTGCCGGGCCCGGGTGATGCCGACATACGCCAGCCGCCGCTCCTCCTCCAGCTCCCGGGTGTCGCCCAGCGAGCGCAGGTGCGGGAAGACGCCGTCCTCCAGGCCGGTCAGGAAGACCACCGGGAACTCCAGGCCCTTGGCGGTGTGCAGCGTCATCAGGGTGACCACGCCCTGGTGCTCAGGGTCGTCGGTCGGGACCTGGTCGGCGTCGGCGACCAGCGCGACCTGCTCCAGGAAGCCGGCCAGGGTGGCCCGCTCGCCGTCCGCGCCGGTCGCCTCGATCCGTTCGGTGTACTCGCGGGCGACGCTGACCAACTCCTGGAGGTTGTCGACCCGACCGGCGTCCTGCGGGTCGAGGCTCTCCTCCAGCTCGGTCAGGTAGCCCGAGCGGGTCAGCACCGCCTCCAGCACGTCCTCCGGGGTGCCGTCGGCGGCCAACTCCCGGGCGGAGTCGAGCAGCGCGACGAACTCGGCGATGCCGTTGGCCGCCCGGGTGGAGATGCCCGGCGCGTCCTTGGCCCGGCGCAGTGCCGCGCCGAAGGAGATGCGGTCCCGGCTGGACAACGCCTCCACGCACGCCTCGGCGCGGTCGCCGATGCCCCGGCGCGGCGTGTTGAGGATCCGACGGAGGCTGACCGTGTCGTCGTCGTTGACCACCGCGCGCAGGTAGGCCAGCGCGTCCCGGACCTCCTTGCGCTCGTAGAAGCGCACCCCGCCGACGACCTTGTACGGCAGGCCGACCCGGATGAACACCTCCTCGAAGACCCGGGACTGGGCGTTGGTGCGGTAGAAGACCGCCACGTCGCCCGGCCGGGCGTCGTCGGCGTCGACCAGCCGGTCGATCTCCCGGGCCACCCAGTCCGCCTCGGCGTGCTCGGTGTCGGCGACGTAGGCGACGATCGGCTCACCCGTCCCGGCGTCGCTCCACAGCCGCTTGGGCTTGCGGGAGGTGTTGCGGTCGATCACCGCGTTCGCGGCGTTCAGGATGGTCTGGGTGGAGCGGTAGTTCTGCTCCAGCAGGATGGTGCGGGCGTCGGTGAAGTCGCGCTCGAACTCCAGGATGTTGCGGATCGTGGCGCCCCGGAACGCGTAGATCGACTGGTCCGCGTCGCCGACCACGCACAGCTCCGCCGACTCGACCCCCTCGGTGCCGGAGACCAGCTCCTTGATCAGGACGTACTGCGCGTGGTTGGTGTCCTGGTACTCGTCGACCAGGACGTGCCGGAACCGGCGACGGTAGGTCTCCGCGACGTGCGGGTGCGACTGGAACAGATGCACCGTCGTCATGATCAGGTCGTCGAAGTCGAGCGCGTGCGCCTCGCGCAGCCGCCGTTGGTAGAGCGTGTACGCCTCGGCCAGCGCGCGCTCGTTGGGCCCGCTGGCCCGGGCGGCGAAGGTCTCCGGGTCGACCAGCTCGTTCTTCAGGTTGGAGACCTGGGCGGCGAGGCCACGCGCCGGGTAGCGCTTCGGATCGAGGTCGAGCTCGCGGGTGACCATCTGCATCAGCCGGCGGGAGTCGTCGGCGTCGTAGATCGAGAAGGTGGACTTCAGGCCGGCATGCTCATGCTCGGCCCGCAGGATCCGTACGCAGGCGGAGTGGAAGGTGGACACCCACATCAGCCGGGCGCGCGGGCCGACCAGGGCGGTCACCCGCTCCTTCATCTCGCCGGCGGCCTTGTTGGTGAAGGTGATCGCGATGATCTCGCCGGGATGCACGTCCCGCGCGGCGAGCAGGTAGGCGATCCGGTGGGTCAGCACCCGGGTCTTGCCGGAACCGGCACCGGCAACGATCAGCAGCGGCGAGCCGGCGTGGGTGACCGCATCCCGCTGGGGGCCGTTGAGGCCCTCCACCAGCTGCAACGGATCGAGGCGGCCGGGGGCGGGCCAATGCGGCGGCAGCGCCCGGGCAGGCGCGGGCGCGGGCGGGGACACGGGGATGTCGAAGAGAGGATGCATCGCACCGCGAGTCTATGCCGCCGGCCGGACATCGCCCGCCCGCGCCGCCCCCGAACGGGACGAGGTGCAAGGAAGGGCCCCTTCTTAACGCCTACGGTAGAGGAAGGGCCCCTTCTTAACGCTTTCCTTGCGCGCCGCCCCGGTCGGGCGGCATACTCGACGGCGTGTTCGATCAGCGCTACTACTTTTACTACGGCACCGGGAGTCCGGCAGCCGTAGGTCGCGCCTGATCGACAAGACCTGCGAAAGCCCCGGGCTCCTCGGAGTCCGGGGCTTTTGTCGTCCCGGGATCCGGGCACCGGGCACCACACCGCGAGAGGTACCCGAAGATGACAGACGTGATGGAGCAGAGCGGCGGCCCGGCCGGTTCCGGCACGACCCCGAACGGCACCGGCCCGGCCGATCGCACCGAGCCCGCGCCCGAGTCCGCGCCGGGCAACCGCGGCACCGGTACGGCGGAGCCGGCCGCCGCCGCCCGGATCGCCGAGATCCGGGTGCGGATCGACGAGATCGACCGGGCGCTCATCGAGCTGTGGCAGGAGCGGGCTGCCCTGTCCCGGGAGGTCGGCACCACCCGGATGGCCTCCGGCGGCACCCGGCTCGTGCTCTCTCGGGAGCAGGAGATCCTGGAGCGGTTCCGGGCGGCCCTCGGTGCCGACGGCACGCAGCTCGCCCTGCTGCTGCTGCGGGCCGGCCGCGGCCCGCTCTGACCGCCGGATGATGCCCGTGGGCGGCGCTCGAACGCCCAACGAGGACCGGGGCGCCGGCCGCTGGTTACGGCCGACGCCCCGGATCACTGAGGAGGCACTTACCTTCACCGCCGCTCCCGGTACGGATGGTCGGGCCCGACGGCGTCTGTGCGGCTACTCCGTCGCGTGCACCACGTCGCGTACCTCGGCGAAGTGGCAGGCGCTCGGGTGGCCGGACTTGTCCCGGATCTGCAGCAGCGGCTCCTGCTGTGCGCAGACGTCCTGAGCCTTCCAGCAGCGGGTCCGGAACCGGCAACCCGACGGCGGGTTGGCCGGCGACGGCACGTCACCGGTCAGCACGATCTGGTCCCGAAGCCCGCGCAGCTTCGGGTCCGGCACCGGCACCGCCGACAGCAGTGCCTGGGTGTAGGGGTGCGTCGGGCTCTCGTAGATCTCGTCCTCGGTGCCGACCTCGACGACCTTGCCGAGGTACATGACCGCGACCCGGTCGGCGATGTGCCGGACCACAGACAGGTCGTGCGCGATGAAGACGTACGACAGACCCAGCTCGTTCTGGAGCTTCTCCAGCAGGTTGATCACCTGGGCCTGGATCGACACGTCCAGCGCCGACACCGGCTCGTCACAGAGGATGATCTCCGGGTTGAGCGCCAGCGCCCGGGCGATGCCGATCCGCTGCCGCTGGCCGCCGGAGAACTGGTGCGGGTACCGGGTGATGTGGTCCGGGTTGAGACCGACCAGCTCCAGCAGTTCCTTCACCTTGCCCCGCCGCTGGCCCTTGGGCACCACGTCCGGGTGCACCTCGAACGGCTCGCCGATGATGTCGCCGACGGTCATTCGCGGGTTCAGCGAGGTGTACGGGTCCTGCATCACCAGCTGGATGTTGCGCCGGCCGCGCCGCCGCTCGCTGGCACCCATCTTCGACATGTTCTTGCCCTGCACGAACAGGTCGCCGGAGGTCGGGGTCTCCAACCCGACCAGCATCCGGGCAAGGGTGGACTTGCCGCAGCCGGACTCACCGACGATGCCGAGGGTCTCCCCCCGGCGCAGTTGCAGGTTGACGCCGTCGACCGCGCGCACCGCGCCGATCTGCTTCTTGAAGACGATGCCCCGGGTGAGCGGGAAGTGCTTCACCAGGTCGCGGGTCTCCAGCACGAAGTCACTCATCGCCCTTGACCTCCTTCCAGAAGTGGCAGGCGGCCGTACGGCTCGGCGACACCTGGAGCAGCGAAGGCGCCGGGTCCTTGCGGCAGACCTCCTGGGCGTACCGGCAACGCGGGTTGAAGGCGCAGCCCGGCGGTAGGTTGGTCAGCGCCGGCGGCAGCCCCTTGATGGCGCTGAGTTCCTGGCCCTTGAGGTCCAGGCGCGGGATCGACTCCAACAGACCCTTGGTGTACGGGTGGGCCGGGCTGGCGTAGATGTCGTCTACGCCGGCTTCCTCGATGACCCGACCGGCGTACATGACCGAGATCCGGTCCGCCACGTCGGCGACCACGCCCATGTCGTGCGTGATCAGCACCAGGCCCATGTTCCGCTCCTGCTGGAGCTCGGCCAGCAGCGCCATGATCTGGGCCTGCACGGTCACGTCCAGCGCCGTGGTCGGCTCGTCGGCGATCAGCACCTCGGGGTCGAGCGCCAAGGCCATGGCGATCATTACGCGCTGCCGCATACCGCCGGAGAACTGGTGCGGGTAGTCGTTCACCCGCTGCCGTGCCGCCGGAATCTTGACCAGGTCGAGCAGCTCGATGGCGCGCGCCTTGGCGTCCTGGCGGGACATTCCCCGGTGCTTCCGGAACAGCTCAGCGAGCTGGAACCCGACGGTGAACACCGGGTTCAGCGCGGAGAGCGCGTCCTGGAAGATCATCGCGATCCGGTTCGCCCGCACCTTGCGGCGTTCCGACTCCGGCAGCTTGAGCAGGTCGACGCCACGGTAGAGGATCTCGCCACCGGTGACGAAGCCGGGCGGCGTGTCCAGGATCCCCATGATCGCCTGGGCGGTCACGCTCTTGCCGCAGCCGGACTCGCCGAGGATCGCCCGGGTTTCGCCGGCCCGCAGGTCGAAGCTCACTCCGTTGACGGCGTGTGCGATGCCGTTGCGGGTGCGGAACTCCACCTGCAGGTCCTTGACCTCCAGCGGCAACGCGTTCGGGTCGAGGCCCGGCAGCGCGTCCAGCTTGACGTTCACATCAGTCATGGGACTCACCGGAACTTCGGGTCGAGGGCGTCACGCAGGGCGTCACCCATGAGGATGAAGGACAGCACCGTGCCGACCAGCAGACCACAGGGGAAGAGCAGCAACCACGGGTCCTCCAGGAAGTAGACCTGGTGGACCGAGATCATGATGCCCCACGACTGGGCCGGCGGCGCGAGCCCGACACCGAGGAAGGTCAGCGTGGCCTCCGCGGCGACGAACGAGCCGAGCACGATGGTCGCGTACACCAGCATCGGGGCGATCGCGTTGGGCAGGATGTGCCGGAACATCAGCCGGCCGTTGCCCGCACCGACCGCCTTGGCGGCGTGCACGTAGTCGAGGTCCTTCGAGGAGATCACGCTGCCCCGGATGATCCGGGCGATGGTCGGCCAGGCGAGCAGGAAGAGCACCGCGGCGATCGTCCAGATGTTCTGCCGCTTGATCACGGTCAGGAACACGATCGCGCCGAGCAGGAACGGCAGCGAGAAGAAGATGTCCATCACCCGGGAGATGACCGAGTCGACCCAGCCGCCGTAGTAGCCGGCGAGCAGGCCGAGCACCCCACCGAACACCACGATGCCACCGGTCGCCATGACGGCGATCACCATCGACGGCCGCGCGCCGTAGATGGCGTGCGAGTAGTAGTCGCAACCCAGGATGTCGAAGCCGAACGGGTGCTCCCCGCTCGGCCCGATCCGGGACCGGTCGGTGGTGCAGTCACGCGGGTCCTGGCTGGTCCACAGCTTCGGGAAGGCCGCCATCGAACTGACCACGAGGATGTAGAGGAAGGCGATCATGAAGACCGGGTCGCGGACCAACTGCCGCCGGGCGTCCGCCCACAGGCTGGCGCTGCGCTCCTTGCCGTCGCCGCCCGGAACCCCGGTCGGCGGGCCGTCACCGGTCACCGGCGCGCCGCCGACGGCTGCGCCCGCACTCGTCAGGTCGCTCATCTCCACACCTCGTTTCGCTCCACCCGGCCGCCAGGAGCGGTCGGAAGACCCTGCGTCCGCGTCGTCACCACGATCTGGTCACTCATAGCGGATCCTCGGGTCGAGCACGGCGTACAGGAGGTCGACCAGCAGGTTGGCCACCAGGACGACCAGGACCAGCATGGTCACCACGCCGACCACCACGGACGACTCGCCGGTACGGGCCGAGAGCGTCACCAGCCGGCCGATACCCGGCACGTTGAAGATGGTCTCGGTGACCACCGCACCGGCCATCGCGGCGCCGATGTCGACGCCGAGGAAGGTGATCACCGGAATCAGCGAGTTGCGCAGCGTGTGCACGCCGATGACCCGCTTGTTGGTCAGGCCCTTGGCCTTGGCCGTCCGGACGTAGTCGGCCCGGACGTTCTCCATGATGCTGGTCCGGGTGAGTCGCGCGGTGGTGGCGAGCGAGACCGCGCCGAGCACCATGCCGGGGATGATCAGGCTGGCGAACGGGTAGTCGGGCTTGAAGCCGGGGCTGAACATGCCGGTGGAGATCACGTCCGGGATCCAGTCCTGGCCCCGCAGCACGTTGCCGAACTTGACCCCGACGAACTCCCGCACCACCACGCCGAGCACGAAGATCGGCACCGAGATGACGAAGACCGTGCTGATCTTCACCAGGTAGTCGGTGAAGCTGCCGCCCCGCAGACCGGCCAGCACACCCGCCGCGATACCGACGACCGCCTCGAAGACGATCGCGATCACCAGCAGCTTGAGGGTGAACGGGATGGCATCGGCCACCAGGTCGGTGACCTCGCGCTGGCGCAGGTTGATGCCGAAGTCAAAGTGGAAGAACACGCTCTGCAGACGGTCTGCGAAGAGCCCGAAGCAGGGGTTGCCCCGCTGGCCCAGGCAGGGGTCGCCGTAGCCGAGCCGCTCGGTGATCGCTTCGAGCAGCGCGGGCGGCGGGGTCCGGTCACCGAACAGAGCCCGGACGGGGTTCCCGCTGAACTGGATCGCCAGCGAGGTCATGTAGTGGAGCAGGAACATGGTGCCCAGCACGGTGGGAATGAACTGGAGCAACCGTCGAATGACGTAGCGCCCCATCTCGGGGTCTCCTCTCGGCGCTGACGTGGCGGCAACGATCACCCTGGTGGGGAGACCGTTGCCGCCACGTCGTGTTACGGCTAGATCAGGAGCCTGAAGCTCAGTTCTGCTTCAGAGAGGTTGCGCCGTAGTCGGCGTCCGCGACGGCGTTCCAGACGAACTGGTCCACGTTCTCGCTGTAGATCGCCGCTTCCTTCCGCCACCACATCGGGATGACCGGCAGTTCCTCACCCAGGATGTCCTCCGCCTGCTGGTAGGACGGGATGGCGGCCTGCATCGAGGCAGCCGAGTCACCGGCCTTCATCAGCTCGTCGAACTGCGGGTTGGTGTAGCCCGAGTTGTTGCTGCCAGCACCCGTGCCGTACAGCGGGTACAGGAAGGTCTCCATGAACGGGTAGTCCGGGCCCCAGCCGAGGCGGAACGGACCGGTGAACTTCTTCTTGTCCGCGGTCTCGAGGTACTCGGCGAACTGCAGGTTGACCTTCAGCTCGTAGTCGATGCCCAGCGCGGCCTTGATCTGGTCGCCGACCGCCTGGAGCCACTGGTCGTGACCGGCACCGGCGTTGGCCCACAGGGTCAGCTTCTTGCCGGCCGGCCAGCCGCCAGCCTCGGCGAGCAGCTGCTTGGCCTTCTCGACGTCCTTGGCGCAGTACTTGCAGACGTCCGGGCGAGCGCCCTCGAAGCTCGGGGCGACGAAGCTCGAGGCCGGGGCGAACCGGCCGTCGAAGACGGCGTCGATGATGGACTGACGGTCGATCGCCAGCGACAGGGCCTGGCGGACCTTCTTGTCCTTGAACTCGTCCATGTACAGCGGGAAGCCGACGTAGGTGAAGCTGTCACCGGCCAGCTCGAACATCCGGTCGCCGTAGGTGGCCTTGGCCTCCTTGTAGCGGGCCGGCGGCACGGTGTACATCACGTCCAGCTCGCCACCCTGGAAGGCGGCGTAGCCGGCGTCGACGTCGGCGAAGATGCGGTACTCGATCCGGTCCGGCTTGCCGGCGTCGCCCTTCCAGCTGTCGCTGCGGACCAGGTTGATGGCGACGTTGTGCTGCCAGTTGCCGTCGATCTTGTACGGCCCGTTGCCGATCGGGGTCTCGTTGCACTTGGCGATGTCGGCGACGCACGCCTCGGCCATCGGGAAGAAGCCCGGGTAGCCGATCGTGGTCGGGAAGCCGGAGAACGGTGCCTCCAGCTCGACGGTGAAGGTGAGGTCGTCGACCTTCTTCAGGCCGGCGAGCTCCTTGGCCTTCGGCTCCGGCGCCTTCTCCGGGCCGTCGCCGTCCGGGTCCGTGGACTGGACGTCCTTGATGCCGGCGATCCGCTTCATGAAGTAGCCGTTGTTCTGAGCGTTCGGCGAGTACGCGGCGAAGTTCCACGACCGGATGAACGCGTCGGCGTTGACCGGCTCGCCGTTGTCGAACGTGTAGCCGCTCTTGAGCTTGATCGTCCAGAGCTTCTGGTCGGTCGACTCGACCGACTCGGCGAGGTCGTTCTCGACCGCGGAGGTCTGGGCGTTGTACTTGACCAGACCACGATAGAGCTGACGGATCACGTACAGCGACGGCTCGTCGTCACCGCCGGACGGCGTCAGGAACGCCGGCTCCGCGTTGTAGACGCGCAACGTGCCGCCGGTCTTGCCGGCGGTCTCGTCGTTGTCGCCGCCGCCGCCACAGGCGGTGGCCAACATGGCGGTGGCGGTCGCCACGACCGCCACCTTCAGGAATTTCCCGCGCATGGGAGTGCCTCCTCAGGGCGCTCGGCTCACGAGGGGGTTGTGAGGTGCCTGCCACTGTGACACCCGATGCACCCAGGCGGGAAGGCGTGTTATCAACCCGATATCCGCCCGGGACGGGGCCGACACCGACCCGGAGCCGGATTCACTTCACCCCGGATGCATGGTATGAGCTGCCCGTCAACGGCATTTTCGCGCCCGAATGGCCGATTGACGGGACGGCGCGAGCCGCACCGAAAGCAGCGCGGTTACCGGGCGTGAATCCCGCCACTCGGGCCCAGATGCTACCCGAAAAGACGATGCCAGTTCCAGACGGGCGGCTGACCTGACCAATCGACTGGTCAGACAAGCCGCCGGTCCGCCGCCCACCGCGACAGTTCGTACCTATTGGACATCTGGAGCTTGCGCAGCACGTTCGAGACGTGCGTCTCGACCGTCTTGATCGAGATGTAGAGCTCCCGGGCGATCTCCTTGTACGCGTAGCCCCGGGCGAGCAGCCGAAGCACCTCGCGCTCACGGTTAGTGAGCTGATCCAGCTCGGGGTCGGCGACCGGGGCGTCCGGGCGGGCCGCGAAGGCGTCCAGCACGAATCCGGCCAGCCGCGGGCTGAACACGGCGTCACCATCGGCCACCCGCCGGATCGCCGCGGCCAGTTCGTCCGGTGAGATGGTCTTGGTGACGTAGCCCCGGGCGCCGGCCCGGATCAGCCCGATCACGTCCTCCGCCGCGTCGGAGACGCTGAGCGCCAGGAAGCGCACCTGGGGGTGGCTGCGCCGCATCGCCTCCAGCACCGCCCGGCCACCGCCGTCGGGCATGTGCACGTCGAGCAGGACGACGTCCGGTCCGGTCGCCGCGATCCGGCTGACCGCCTCGGAAACCGTGCTCGCCTCGCCCACCACCTCGACGTGCGCGCCCAGCTCGGCGCGGACGCCCGCGCGGAACATGGCGTGGTCGTCGACCAGGAACACCCGTAGCCGCTCTGGCCCGGCACCCGCCGGCTCGACCGGTCGCGTCGACTCCTCGGCCATCATCTGTCCCTTTCCGCCGTGGCCGAATCCCGGGAGATCGGCAGGATCAACCGGACCTCGGTCCCCTCCCCCGGCCGGGAGCGGATCTCCGCCCGGCCGCCGTGCCGCTTCATCCGCCCGACGATCGAGCCTCGGACACCGTGCCGGTGATCCTCCACGGTATCCGGGTCGAACCCCACACCCCGGTCCCGTACGAAGACGCTGACCTGGTCGGGCTCGACTTCGGCGTAGAGCGAGACGGTCTGCACCCCGGCGTGGCGGGCGGCGTTCACCAGCGCCTCGCGGGCCGCCGCGACCAGCGCACCGACCCGCTCGTCGGTCTCCCGATCGCCGACCACCACGGGCTCCACCGTGATCGCGAAGGTGTCCTCGACCTCGGCCGCAGCCTGTTCCAGCGCGGCGGCGAAGCGTTCGGTGGGCGACGCGGTGGGCTTGTAGAGCCAGTTGCGCAGCGAGCGCTCCTGGCCACGGGCCAGCCGCTGCACCGCCTTCACGTCGCTGGCGTTGCGCTGGATCAACGCGAGGGTGTGCAGCACCTGGTCGTGCACCATGGCTGCCAGTTCGGCCCGCTCCTGCTCGCGGATGCGCCCCTCACGCTCCGAACGGAGCTGGTTCCACGTCCGCCAGAGCACCGGAGCGGCCACCACCCCGACGCCCGCCAGCCCGACCAGGGCGAAGATCACCCCGTTGACCACCGCGTCGAAGTTCTGCGCCGGGGAGTAGACCGCCGCGACCCCGATGATGCCGACCGCGACCAGCACACCGCCGCCGACGAAGCGGAGCACGAAGGCGCGCCGGTCGCTCTCCTCCACCACCGCGCCGAGCCACGGCACCGGCATCGACTCGCCCCACTGGCGTCGTCGCTCCGGCGCGGACTGGTGCCAGATCACTCCGGCGCCGACCGCGATGATGGCGACCAGCCAGCCCGCGGTGCCGGCCGCACCCACCGAGTCGAAGACCATCATCTGGATCAGCAGCACGCCGAGCCCGATCGCCACGAACGGCAGCAGTTGCCAAACGTCCCGGCGGGGCGGTACGGCGGTGTCACCGGGACGCACCGGGACGACGGCCCAGAAGGCCGCGTAGAGCAGCAGGCCGAGCCCGCTCAGCCCGAGCAGCACCATGAAGGCGATCCGGACCCGGACCACCGGGACGCCGAGATGCTCGGCGATGCCGGCGGCCACCCCGGCGGCCATCCGGTGCTCCGGGGCGCGGTAGAGGCGGGGTGGCTGGCTGACGGTGCTGATCGCGGGCTCCCTGGTCAGGATGGGGCGGGCCGGGCGGTGGTCGGTTACCGGCGCCGATCCGATCGTCACACGTAACGCGGTCGCCCGACCACGGGGACGCCCCGGACATTCCGGGGTGACCGATCTCAGGGTGGGGTCAGGGTCGCCTCCGGAGGTCGCTCGGGCCCCCGGAGCAGCAGGATCGACGTATGACCGACGATGCTGCCCAGCCGCACCGGCCGGGGCCGAGCGAGCCGGAGCCGACACCCCCGGCCGCCGCTGCGGCGTCCGCCGATCCGGCGCCCGAATCCAGCGCCGCGGGGGACGCCACCACCGTGCCGGCCGGCGGCCGGGCGCCCACCGGGGAGACGGCGTGGGACGGGACAGCTCCACCGGTCGCCACACCACCGCCCGCCGGGCCGGGGGGGCCGGGCGGACCGTGGTACGGCGGTGACCCCTCGGCCACCACCCCGCCACCACCCGGCGGCGGCCCGTCCGGCTCCGTGCCACCGCCGCCCCCGGACGGCTCGGGTACGCCCTTCGGCGGTGCCGGCTTCACCTCGCGGTACGGGCTTGTCCGCCCCCGCGAGGGCCGCTACCTGGCCGGCGTGTGCGCCGCGGTCGGCCGGGCCACCAACACCGATCCGGTGCTCTGGCGGGTGCTGCTCGCCGTGCTCGGCTTCTTCGGCGGCATCGGCATCCTGGTCTACGTCACCGCCTGGTTGATCATTCCGGGCGAGGGCGACAGCGCCTCGCCGGTCGAATCCATGCTGGGCCGGGGCCGCTCCAGCATGTCCCCGGTGACCGTGATCGTGCTCAGCATCCTGGTGGCGGTGAGCTTCGGCTACATCGTCACCGACGCGTTCCGCGCGGTGCTGCTCGGTGCGGCCATCCTGGTCGGCGGCGCGCTGCTGCTCAACCGGCAGCAACGTGGCCCCCAGCCCGCCGCCGCGCCGACCGCGCCGCCGCCGACCCCACCACCACCTGGTCCGGTGCCACCGGTCAGCTACCCCGTCCCGACCGCGTACCCGCCGCCGTACCCGGGTTTCGGCCGCACCGCGCCCGCGACCGCCGCCCCGGCCGCCTTCCAGACGTACGCGCCGACCTCCGGCGCCCCGTCGGCGCCACCGGGCACCCCGATCGCCGAGGAGCCCACCCTGAACCTGCCTCCCACCCCGGCACGGCCGCCGGCCGGCACCCCGACATCCCCACTCGGCCCGCCGGCCGCCCCGCCGACCTACCGCCCCCCGTTCGCCCCGCACGGTCCGTACGCCGGGCAGACCACGGTGCCGCAGCCGCCGCCGAAGAAGCCCAAGCCACCGAAGAAGCCCCGGGAACGATCCGCCCTCGGCGCGATCACCTTCTCGCTGATCTTCATCGCGCTGGGCGTGGTCTGCCTCCTCGACATGCTGGGCGTCTTCGGCATCGGCGCCTCGGGCTACTTCGCGGCGGCGCTCGCCGTAATCGGCCTCGGCCTGCTGGTCGGCACCTGGTTCGGCCGGGCCCGCTGGCTGATCGCGCTCGGCCTGGTGAGCGCCGCCGCGCTCGGCGTGGCCACCGTCGCCGAGTCATACGACCGGGTCCGCGGGGTGGGCGGCTCGGTCACCTGGGCACCGACGGAACACCGTGACCTCGCGGTCCGGTACGAGCAGAGCTTCGC
Organism: Micromonospora sp. NPDC051296; assembly: GCF_040682255.1. Taxonomy (NCBI): domain Bacteria; kingdom Bacillati; phylum Actinomycetota; class Actinomycetes; order Micromonosporales; family Micromonosporaceae; genus Micromonospora; species Micromonospora sp. NPDC051296. The sequence goes on from NZ_JBFBAO010000046.1 coordinate 21,715, forward strand.
CGACGCCGTGCTCGACCTGCGCGCGATCAACTTCGACCAGCAGGACACCGAGATCACCGTCGTCATCAACTTCGGCGAGGCCACCGTGGTGGTGCCGCCGAACGTGGACGTGACCGCCACGGCGCAACTCACCGCCGGCGACGCGAACATCTTCGGCCAGCGGCGCTCCTGGGGGATGGACAACCAGCCCAGGGAAACCGTCGACCTCGGCGCGGACGGTCCCGGCGGCGGAAAGCTGCGCCTGAACCTGCACATCAACGCCGGACACATGGAGGTGACCCGGTGAAGGTCCACCGCACCGACCTGGTGTCGTTCGCCTTCGGGCTGCTCTTCCTCGCACTCGCCGCCTGGTGGCTGCTCGCCCAGGTGCTCGGCCTCGTCCTGCCACCGGTCGGCTGGTTCCTGGCCGGCGGGCTGATCCTGGTCGGCGCCCTCGGTCTGATCGGTGCGCTGCGCTCCAGCCGGCACGCCAGCAAGCCCGAACCGACCGGCCCGACCGGGCCGGAAACGTCGAATGCGGCCGGCACCGCGGCGTCGGGCGCGCCGCCGGCGGACCCCACCGACACCGAACCGTCCGGCGGGCCGTGGGCGGGCACCTCCCTCACCGAACCGCCCGGCACGCCGTGGGCGGACACCACCTTCACCGAACCGCGCGGCATGCCGTGGATCGAGCCGACCGAGGGCGACCGGACCATCGTGGACCCCGGCCCCGAAACGGTCCGGCCGGGCGCGGCGGGCGAGCCGGCCGGGGAGCGTACCGCCGACGGCGACCGTACGCTCGACCTTCCGTTCGAAGGCGAAGCGCCGCCGGGACAACGGGGGCCGGCGGCCTGACCATGCGGTGCCGGTTCGGGGCCGCCTATGCTGGCCGGTGTACTCCCGCCTTCGCCGGCCAGCCCATGCCGCGGGGCATCCTGCGCGGGCCACCGGCACGCGCGGGCCGTCCGCGGCCGGGCCGACCTCGCCGAGCGGTGTGATCTCGCGTCAGTCGCCTCTACCCCGTCAGGAGCCCGTTCGACATGACCCAGTTCCCCGCCGTGCGTGCCTCCGGCCAGTCCGGTCCGGCCCGTCTCGGCGAGCGTGCCGCCCGTACTCTCGTCTCCGAACTCGCCCGGATCAACGACCCCAAGGCCGCCCTGCTGGTCGGCGTGGCCCCGGAGTCCGCGGTGCTGGCCGCGGCGATCGACGCGCTGCTGCCCGGCGACACCCTCACGGTGGTACCAGCCGAGCGGGTCAGCGCCACGGCGCTGCGGGAGCAGGTCACCGCCCAGGGCCGTTGGGTCGCCGACCGGGTCCGGGTCGTGGACAGCCTCGCCGAGGCCGAGCCGGCCGCGGTCGTCGTCGCCGGTGAAGCGTTCGTCGGCACCGCGGAGGAGACCCGTGGCGCCATCGAGGCGCTGTCCAAGTACCTCGCCGACGGCGCGGTGCTCTGCCTGGCCACCGCCGTCGGCCGGACCGCCGGCGCCGCCGCCGAACTGGACCGGCAGGGCGCGCTGTACGGCGTCGGCGCCGACCTGGTGCTGCGCAACTCCCCGCCGGTACGCGTGTACCGGCTCCGCTTCACCCCGGCCGACGCGGCGGCGGCGGAGCGCCTCGCCCCGGCCTACCGCCCGTCGAGCGTGCCGCTGACCCGCGGCATGAACATCGACTCCAACGGGGTCGCCGCGGCCGGCATCGCCCTCGGCCTGGCCGCACTGACCCGGCTCGCGCGGCCCAAGTCGAAGCTCTGGCTGCTGCCCGCGCTGGCCGCCGCACCGGTGGCCGCCTTCTTCCGTGACCCGGAGCGGGACGTGCCGGAGGACCCGTCGGCCGTGGTGGCCGCCGCCGACGGTCAGGTGCTGTCGGTGCAGCGCCTGCACGACGAGCGCTTCGGTGACGGCGAGTTCCTGCGGATCGCGGTCTTCCTGTCGGTGCTCGACGTGCACGTCAACCGCTCGCCGGTGGCCGGCAAGGTGGTCGACTACTTCGTCGCCGACGGCGGCTTCGTCAACGCGATGAAGCCGGACGCGGAGCACAACGTGGCCGCGTACACAGTGCTGGACACCACGCACGGCACGGTGGTGGTGGCGCAGCGGACCGGCCTGATCGCCCGGCGGATCGTGCAGCGTGCCCCGATCGGCGCGCTGCTGGCCCGGGGCGAGCGGTTCGGCCTGATCCGGTTCGGCTCGCGTACCGACGTCTACCTGCCGGTGGAGGCCGCGGAGCCGCTGGTCGGTCCCGGCGACAAGGTCGTCGGCGGGTCGACCGTCATCGCCCGCTGGCGCTGACGGTCAATGCCAAAGGGGCGTCGCGGTCCACCGCGACGCCCCTTTGCACAGGTACGGGATCAGATGGTGCGACGGTGGCGCAGCCAGAGCAGCGGGCCACTGATCAGGTATCCCACCACGATCAGGCCGAAGGTGAGCCGGACGTTGATCAGCGCACCGACCACCGGCGCGAGCCAGACCCACAGCGGCAGCCGGACCAGCCGGGCGAGCTTGGCGTACGGGAAGCTGCTGACCATGGTGAACGCGAGCAACGCCACCCCGGCGACCTGCACCACCCCGGGCACCGGCAGGCCGATCACCACCATCAGGGCGAGCACGGCCGCCGCCATCGTGGTGGGCACCCCGCAGAAGAACCGGCCGTCCTTGGGCGAGACGTTGAACCGGGCCAGCCGGATCGCGGCGCAGGCCGCGACCAGCGCGGCGGCTACCCCGGCGGCGGCCGTCGGCACCTCGCCGGCGAGCGAGGCGTAGACCACCACCGGCGCGGCGAGGCCGAAGGAGCACATGTCGGCCAGCGAGTCCATCTGGGCACCGAACGGGCTGGACACACCGAGCTTGCGGGCCAGCGCGCCGTCCAGGCCGTCGAAGGCCACGCAGGCGATCAGGAGGAAGGCGGCGAGCCGCACGTCGCCCCGCATGGCGACGAAGATCGCGTTGATGCCGAGCAGCAGGCTGGCCAGGGTGCAGGCGTTGACCAGGGCGAACTTCATCCGCCGGGCCATTGTCCGCTCGCCGGGCAGCAGCGGGATCGATGTCGGCTCCGGCTCGTCCGCCACCGGGGCCGGCACGACCGCGGGGCTGACCGGGGCGATCGTCTCGAGCCGGGCGCGGTGGAACCGCTGCAAGCCGTACCGGCGGCGCGGGCGTTCCGGGTACCGGGGCTCGGGCAGCGCGTCCGCCGGACCGTGCAACTCCGCACCTCGGCGGCCGACGCGGACCAGCAGGACCTGACGAGCGAGGGTGCCGCTGCGGCGCAACGGGCCCGTCCAGCTTCGCCCTGCGGGACGCGGGCTGTCAGTCGTACGACGCCGGCGCCATGGGGCTCTCGGCACGTTCCCTCCATCACCGGATCAGCTGACCGCCGTGAGGGGCGGGCGTCCGGCCGTCTCGTGCCGGACCCTTTCTGGCCCGGCAGCCGTTTTGCGGAGTACACCATCGCACAGGGGGGTGGGGATTGGCGATAGCAGCCGACGGTACTTAAAACTCCCCTAACCGCGCGAACCGCCGTCTTGTTCCCATCCCGGGCGTCATCGCCCGTTTCCTCCATCAGCCCTGCCTCGACTGTACCGGAGCCCGGCACCGCCAACCCGGCGAGCGGGCGTCGGCCGCTCCGAGGCCGACGGCTGGGCCGGGGCCTCCAAAACCGCGGCGGCGATCTCCGTCAACGGAAGTTCTCGCAGCCCGGCCGGGGTAAACCAGTCGGCGCGGGCGGTGGAGCCACCGGCCAGTTCGGTCACCTCCGGCTCGGTCGGGACGTCGACCGCCACCCGGTAGACGACCCGGATGCCGTGCCAGTCGAGCGGGTACCCCTCCGGGCCGAGAGCCGCCGGATTGTGCAGATTGTCCACGCCGATCAGTTCGGTCACCCTGCCGAGTTGGCCGGACTCCTCGACCAGTTCCCGTAGCAGCGCGGTGACCGGCTGTTCACCGTGGTCCGTGCCGCCGCCGGGCAGGTGCCACCGCCCGGCGCCCGGATACCCCTCGGCGATCAACGACAGCAACACCCGACCAGCGGGATCGGTGACCAACCCGTACGCCCCGAAACGCTGCCGCCGATCGGTCCCCGGCGGGGCGAACGGCACCCGTCGCCGCAGCGCGCCGGGCGGCAGCGGGACGACCGGCAGGCCGAGCGCCTCGGCGGTGAACGCCAGCAGCGACAGCCCCGCGGCCTCGTCAATGGTCAGCCAGCGGGCCAGGTCCGTGGTGCCGGTGGTGCCGTCCGGCTCGGCGTGCAACACCCCGCCCACCGGCGTCACCTCGAACAGGATCCGGTCGGTGTGCAGGGCCACTCCCAGGTCGGGGTACGGCACCACGTCCGCGACCACCGCCCGGAGCCCGGTCACCTCGACAGCCAGCCCGGTCTCCTCGGCGACCTCACGGACCACCGCGTACGCGGGATGCTCGGCGTGCTCCAGGCCGCCGCCCGGCAGCGACCACACCCCCGGAAAGTCCGCCTGGTCGGAGCCCCGCACCAGCAGCACCCGATGCTCGGCATCCCGCAGCACCCCGTAGGCCCCGACCCGCCGCACCTGCTCCACACCCCGACCTTAGGCCCAGCCACGATCGATCATGAAGTTGACGGGCGTTTTGGAGATCGACAACGCCGCCAACTTCATGATCGACGGGGGCCGGTGGGAGTCAGGTGAGGCGGGCGGCCTGGACGGCTTCGGCGGTCACCTCGGTGAGGCGGTCGGTGGGGAGGGCGCCGAGTTCCTCGCGGGCGAACCAGCGGGCCTCGCAGGTGGAGCCGCCGACGTCGCGGACCGTGGGCGGGGCCGGCTGGTCGACCACCACCCGGTAGAAGGCACGCACACCGTGCCAGTCGATCGGGTAACCCTCCGGGCCGAGCGAGGCCGCGTCCCGATGGCTGGCGACCCCGAGCAGCCCGACCAGCCGCCCGGTCTGCCCGGTCTCCTCGACCAGTTCCCGGATCAGCGCCGCGCCCGGCTGCTCGCCGTAGTCGGTGCCTCCGCCGGGCAGGTGCCAGCAGCCCGCGCCCGGGTAGCCGTCGGAGACCCGGGTCAGCAGCACCCGCCCGGCCGGGTCGGTGACCACGGCGTACGCGGCGAAGCGCTGCGCCCGGTGCAGCCCGTCGGGACCGGGCACCGCGTAGAAGGAGGGGAACTCCGGTGGCTCGTCGGGCACGATGTCGGCCGATGAGGCGGGCAGCCCGAGGGCCCGTGCGGTGAACGAGCGCAGCGGCAGCCGCCGGGCCTCGTCCGGGGTGAACCAGCGGGCCAGGTCGGTCGGCCGGTCGACCCGGTCGGTCAGCGTGCCGCCCCGGACCGAGACCCGGTAGACCAGGCGGTCGGTGTGGATGGTGATGCCGCGCTCGGGCAACGCCCGCATGTCGGCCAGCACGTCGTGCAGGCCGGCGACGGCCACCGACAGGCCGGTCTCGGCGGCGGTCTCGCGGACGACGGTGTGGTTGGGATCCTCGCCGTGGTCTACCGCCCCACCGGGCAGGGACCACGTCCCGGGTGTGCCGGAGCGCTCCGATGCGCGGACCAGCAACACTCGGTCTACCGAATCAGTACAGACTGCATACGCCGCGATCCTGCGGAGCGGCTCCAGCATGGTGGTCACGGAGCCAAATTCTCCCCGCGACCCGTTACCGGCGCGGAAAAGAGTCGGATTCCTGACTGATTGCTCCCCCTGAGGATCAGTTCAGGGTAGGGATCCGGGCGGTCACCGAGGTCGATGTGCGGCGTGTAGTGGACCGTGGAGTCATGACTTCCACACCCCAGGCTCCGTACAAGCAGCTGCGCCGCCCGACCACCGACCGGATGGTGGCCGGGGTGGCCAGCGGTCTCGGCCGCTACTTCGCCGTCGACCCCACTCTGGTACGCGTCACCTTCGCCGTCGCCACGCTGCTGACCGGCGGGATCGCGGCCCTCGCGTACCCGATCATGTGGTTCCTGATGCCCGAGGAGCCGGCCGGCGCGCCCGCCTGGCCGCACTCGACGGGCTCCCCGCCGCACGCCGGACCAACCGGCCCCACGCCGCACCCCGCCTGGCCGTTCCCCGGACCGGCGAGCCCCGCACCGCACGGACCGGCAGGACCCACGCCGCAGCCCGCCGGGCCGATGGGCACCCCGCACCCCGCCTGGCCGTTCCCCGGACCGGCAGCCTCGGCGCCGCATCCCGGCCCGGAGGGCACTCCGCCGGCCTCGGCCGCCTGGCCGCCGGCTCCGTCCGGGCAACCGGCACCGCCGGCCGCTCACCCGGCGCCGGACCTCTCGGCCACGCCGGAGCCCGCAACCAGGCCGGATCGTGAAGCTACCCCGGCTGCCGACGCGGCGACCACGACCGACGACGTGACCACGACCGAGCCGGCAGCGAAGCCGGAGCCTCAGCAGCCGAGCGGGCCGGTGGCGTGAGCCGGGGTCACTCCCACTCGATGGTGCCCGGCGGCTTGCTGGTTACGTCCAGGGCCACCCGGTTCACCTCGGCCACCTCGTTGGTGAT
>NZ_JBFBAO010000047.1:0-27730 GCF_040682255.1 Micromonospora sp. NPDC051296
GCTTCGTCGCCCGCGCCGGGGTGCCCCGCCAGGCGGTCCGGATGGCCACCGAGGAGCAGCCGCGGCTGCTGGCCGACGTACGCGGCGGTGATCCGTTCTTCATCGGCAGCGGCCGCTGCTCGGTCGGTTTCGCGGTGGTCGGCGGCTTCGTCACCGCCGGGCACTGCGGGCGGGTCGGTGACCGCACCCGGGGCGCCGACGGGGCCGCGCAGGGCGTGTTCCGGTCCTCGTCCTTCCCCGGCGACGACTGGGCCTTCGTGCAGGTGAACAGCAACAACACCAGGGTGCTGCCCGAGGTGACCGACTTCCGGGGCGGCATCGCCCGGGTCGCCGGCTCACAGGAGGTGCCGGCCGGTTCGTCGATCTGCCGCTCCGGCTCCACCACCGGCGTACGCTGCGGCACCGTGCAGGCCCGCGACGCCACGGTGCGCTACCCGGAGGGGCTGGTCGGCGGGCTGGTCCGGACCAACGTCTGCGCCGAACCCGGCGACTCCGGCGGCTCGTGGATCTCGGGCAACCAGGCCCAGGGCGTCACCTCCGGCGGTTCGGGCGACTGTGTCCGCGGCGGCACCACGTTCTACCAGCCGGTCAACGAGATCCTGCAACGCAACAACCTGACTCTGATCACCACGCAGAACTTCCGTGCCCTGAGCAACCGGCGCTGAGCCGCCGGGCCCGGCCGGTCCCCGCCCGGCCGGGCCCGCAGCCCCGACGGCTCGCCGCGGCCGGTGCGGGAAGGTTCAGGGCAGGGCGGCGACCGCCTCCGCGTACGCGACGCCGGTGCGCACCGCCGCGTCCACCAGCACCGTGACCTGGGCCGGGGCCACCCCGTGCGCCAGGTCGGTGGTCACCTCGCCGGCCAGCACCAGCTCCCCGTCGCCCGGATCGTGCACGTACGCCTTGGGCAGCAGCCGGTCACGGTTCCACCCGTTGCAGAACGCGTACGCCTCGGCGCGGCGGCCCGCCGGCAGCCGGCGACCGGCGACCACCCGGGCGTGCAGGATCTCGCCGCGTTCCCCGGCCCGCCGGAACTGGATCACCGCGTCGCCCCAGCGCCCCAGCACCGTGCCCGCCGCGTCCAGCGCGTACCCGTCGCCCCGCCGGTCCAGTTCGGTTGTGATCATCGTTACGGTCAGCGCGCCCAGCTCGTCCGGCGCCAGCCCGCCGGTCGCCTCCGCCGGGCCCGCGCCGTCCCACGCCTCACCGTCCCACGCCTCACCCGGCTCGGCCTGCTCGTCGCCCGGCTCCGGTGCGGTCTCGGTCGGCAGCGGCACGGGCGGGGCCAGTGGGCGTTCGGTCAGCCAGGCGGCCATCCGGCCGGACTGGTGCCCGGTGCCGTTGCGGGCGTCGAAGCTGCCGGCCAGCTCGGTGGCGATGGTGAGCAGTTCGGCGCCGAGCGCGGCCACCGTGACCTCCGCCGCCGGCCGCCGCCGGAACGCCGGCCGGCGTACTGCCCGGTCCTGCCATCGGTCCGCCGCCAGCGTGCAGACCAGGGCGCCCGCCGCGGCGAACTCCATGACGGACAGGTCCTCGTGCGGCTGATCGAGCCGGGGCAGCTGCTCGACGAGGATCTCCAGCCCACGTTCGAGGTGCCCACCGAGCGCGCAGAAGCGCAGGTGGGTGGCGAGGTGACCGAACCCGTCGGGGGCCACCCGATGCCGGCGGTACGCCCGGACGTGCGCCTGGGCCGCCCGGTCCGCCCGGTCCGCCCGCAGCCAGGGCAGCAGCGCACCGGTCAGGGCGGCCTCGGGCTGGGCGGTGCAGCGGACCGGACCGTCGAGCACGGGCTCGACAGCGGCGAGCGCCTCGGCCCAGTCGCCCCAACCGGCGAGCAGCTCGGCCTGGCGTACGGGTAGGCAGCCGGGGCAGCCGGCGGCCGGGTCCGGGCTGGCGGCCTGCCACTGCCCCAGCCAACGCCGGGCGGCCGGTTCGTCGCCCACGTGGTCGGCGATCCGGCAGCGCAGCTGGGCGACGAGCGCAGTGCCGGCCGTGTCGGCCGTGCCGTCCACGCCGGTCGCCGCCCGATCGGCGAGTCCGTCGAGCATGCTCCGGGCCTGGTCGAGGCCGATGCGCGGGGTGCCGAGCAGCGCCTCGACGGCGTACCGCTGGTAGCGGCGCAGCGTCTCGTCGTCGGGCCCGACCCGGCGGCCGGCCCCGGCCCGCAGGTCACGTCCGGCGGCGTCGAGGCAGCGTCGGACGGGCTCGAACAGCCGCCACCGTTCGCCTCCGCGCAGGTGGGTCTCGACCAGCTCGGACCAGGCGTCCAGTGTGGTCCGTGGATCGCCGGTCGCCTCGGCGAGGGCGGCGACCCGTTCCAGTTCGGCGATCCGCGCCTCGCCGTCCGGCATGTCCCGCGCGTCGTCCAGCGCGTCGGCCGGCCCGGTCACGGACGCGCCGTTCCGGCCAACCGGCCGACCTCGGCGGCCAGCCGGCAGCCGGTCGAGATGCCCTGGTCGAGCAGCCGGTCCAGCTGGTGCGGCGTCACCCCCCGTTCCAGGTCGGCGATGACCTCGCCGCAGACCCGGGCGTGGCCGGCGTCGTCGACGTGGACGAACGCCTTCGGCCAGAACCGGTCACGGTTCCAGGTGTTGCAGAATTCGTGCAGCAGCGGCACGGAGTCGACCGGGAAGGTGTGCCCGGCGACCGTACGCACCTGGAGCAGTTCCCCGGCGTCGCCCGCGCGCAGGAACCAGATGTGGCCGTCCGCCCACCGGCCGACCAGGTCGCCGCCGGCGTCGGTGGTCACCGCGTGTCCCCGGCTGGCCAGCACCGCCGCGACGAGGTCCTGGGTCAGCGGGCGTAACGTCGACGGATGCCCGGCCAGTGGGCCGTCCGGACCGTCCTCGAACTCCGGCGACGCCATCGGGCACCCCTTCGCCAGCGGATATCACGGCAGACGGCGGGGACCGCGCTGCGACACGCGGACGCGACCAGGAAGACCGGCGTATCGCGGGGCCCGCCGTTACGGTGATGCTATGGCGGGCCGTACCTCTCAGGCGAGTCGGCGGCGCGGCGCGTCGCCGCGCGGTGGCACGAACAGTCGTGCCCGCCAACCGGCGAAGAAGACCCGCGCGCCGGCCCGGCGCCGCACCACGGCGAGGGGCCCCGGCCCCGCGGCGTACCTCGGCCGGGCGGTCCAGGCACTGTGGATGGGCCTGGCCCACGGGGTCGGCTGGGCGGTGCGTGCCGCCGGCCGGCAGGCCGCCTCGGCCCGCGATCTCGACCCGGAGCACCGCCGGGACGGCGCGGGTCTGCTGCTGATCGGTCTCGCCCTGCTCAGCGCGGGAGCGCTCTGGTTCTCGGCGGCCGGCCCGGTCGGTGCCCGGCTGGCCGACACGGTCCGGCTCTTCCTCGGCGCCATCTCCATCGTGGTGCCGGTGCTGCTCGGCATCGGCGCCTGGCGGCTGATGCGCCAGCCCGGCGACCCCGAGCACCGTGGGCGTGGCCTGATCGGCTGGGGTTCCATGCTGGTCGCCACCGCCTCGATGCTGCACATCGGTCAGCAGCCGGCCGGCCCGGGCGAGCGGGACTTCGCCGGTGGCCTGGTCGGCGCCGGCGTGGGCAGCCTGCTGGAGCGCGCGGTCACCGCCTGGGTCGCGGTACCGCTGCTGATCCTGTTGCTCGTCTTCGGTCTGCTGGTGGTCACCGCCACGCCGATCAACAAGATCCCCGAACGGCTCGGTCTGCTCGCCGGGAGCGTGGTCGGCCAGAGCCCACCGGAGACGGACGAGGCGCCCGCCGCGCCGGCCCGCCGCCGCCCGGCGAAGCGGACGCCGCCGCCGGTCGACCCGGACGAGTTCGACGACGTGGACGGCGTGGACCTCCAGGAGACGATCCGGCTGCCGCGCAAGGCGCCGTCCCGGGTGCCGGCCAGCCGCAAGCCGGTCGAGCCGCCGGAGCACTCGCCCGCGCCGACCCGGGCCGAGCAGCTCGCGCTGACCGGGTTGGCCGGCGACTACACCCTGCCGCCGGCGAACATGCTCGGCACCGGGGCCGCACCGAAGAGCCGCAGCAAGGCCAACGACGAGGTGATCGCCGCGCTCACCGGCGTCTTCGAGCAGTTCGACGTGGACGCGGCGGTGACCGGGTTCACCCGTGGCCCGACGGTGACCCGCTACGAGGTCGAGCTGGGGCACGGGGTCAAGGTCGAGCGGATCACCCAGCTCTCCCGCAACATCGCGTACGCGGTGAAGTCGCCGGACGTCCGCATCCTCAGCCCGATCCCGGGCAAGAGCGCGGTCGGCGTGGAGATCCCGAACACCGACCCGGAGAACGTGGCGCTCGGCGACGTGCTCCGCTCGCGCGTCGCCACCAGCGACCACCACCCGATGGTGGTGGCGCTCGGCAAGGACATCGAGGGCGGCTACGTGGTCGCCAACCTCGCCAAGATGCCGCACATCCTGATTGCGGGGGCCACCGGCGCGGGCAAGAGTTCTTGCCTCAATACCCTGCTGGTGTCCGTCCTGACCCGGGCCACCCCGGATGAGGTGCGGCTGCTGCTGATCGACCCGAAGCGGGTCGAGATGACCGGCTACGAGGGCATCCCGCACCTGGTCACCCCGATCGTGACCAACGCCAAGAAGGCCGCCGACTCGCTGGAGTGGGTGGTCCGCGAGATGGACATGCGGTACGACGACCTCGCCGCCAACGGGGTCCGGCACATCGACGACTTCAACCGCAAGGTGCGCAACGGCGAGATCAAGGCACCGCCGGGCAGCGAGCGGGAGATGCGCCCGTACCCGTATCTGCTGGTGATCGTCGACGAGCTGGCCGACCTGATGATGGTCGCGCCGCGCGACGTCGAGGACTCGATCGTGCGGATCACCCAGCTCGCCCGGGCCGCCGGAATCCACCTGGTGCTCGCCACCCAACGGCCCTCGGTCGACGTGGTGACCGGCCTGATCAAGGCGAACGTGCCGTCCCGGCTGGCCTTCGCCACCTCCTCGCTGGCCGACTCACGGGTCATCCTCGACCAGCCCGGCGCGGAGAAGCTGCTCGGCCGCGGCGACGGGCTGTTCCTGCCGATGGGCGCCTCGAAGCCGGTACGGATCCAGGGCGCCTGGGTCACCGAGCGCGAGATCACCGACGTGGTCAAGTTCTGCAAGAACCAGCGCGAGCCGGAGTTCCGCCCGGACGTGCTGGCGCCCGCGCAGGACAGCAAGAAGAAGATCGACGAGGACATCGGCGACGACCTGGACCTGCTGGTGCAGGCGGTCGAGCTGGTGGTCACCTCGCAGTTCGGCTCGACCTCGATGCTCCAGCGCAAGCTGCGGGTCGGTTTCGCCAAGGCGGGCCGGCTGATGGACCTGATGGAGACCCGGGGTGTGGTCGGCCCCTCCGAGGGCTCCAAGGCCCGCGACGTGCTGGTCAAGCCGGACGAGCTGGAAGAGGTCCTGGAGGGCTTGCGGGGTGGGGATGACTGACCGGGCGCCGCTGGCCGGCGAAGTGTTCCCGATCATCACGGCCGCCGACCTGCCCGCCGCGTTGCGCTTCTACGTGGATCTGCTCGGGGGAGTGGTCACCTACCGGTTCCCGGAGACCGGCGAGCCGGCGTACGTCTCCCTGCGCTTCGGAGACGGGCAGCTCGGCATCGGCCGCCAGGAGGCGAACGAGTCGCCGAGTGGCCCGACCACGCTCTGGGTGTACGTCGCGGACTGCCGGGCCGCGGTGGCGGACCTCCGCGCGGCGGGAGTGCAGGTTGTCGCCGAGCCGGAGAAGCAGCCCTGGGGCGAGCGGATGGCGACCGTCGCCGACCCCGACGGTAACCGGATCCTGGTCGCCGACCACGGCTGAGCCCACCCGTCGGTCGACCATCACGTTCGGTATCGGCCAGCCAACCCCACCCCCTACCACCTTCCGCCTAATGAGTTGTGGGAGTTGGCCGGTGGGTGAGGCAGACTCCTGGTGGGTAGGTGGGACCAACAAGGGCGACCGGCGACGGCACCGAGGCGTCACGTAGGGCAACCGTCACGGGTGGTTGTCGTCGCGGCGGAGCGATGGGCGGCTGCGGCACCGCTTCCGGGATGGGCGGGCTCCGACTGTGGCTGCCACGCCCGCCCGAGATGCCCGCACCATCCGAAGGTCAGTGGTAGACCTTCAGGCCGATCACCCCGGCGACCACCAGCACCAGGCAGAGAATCCGGGGCAGGCTGGCCGACTCGCCCAGCGCGAGCATCCCCACCAGCGCGGTACCGGTAACGCCGATGCCGACCCACACCGCGTACCCGGTGCCGACCGGGATCTCGCGCAGCGCGTACGCCAGGCCGGCCATGCTCAGCACCAGCGTGATCACGAAGACCACCGACGCGACGGGTCGGGTGAAGCCGGCACTGCGGTCCAGGGCGATCGCCCACGCCGTCTCCAGCAGTCCGGAAAGCACCAGCACGATCCAGGCCATCAGGTCACCTCTTCGGGCCGCCCGGGCCCACCAGAGCGCCGGGACGAGTCGGGTTCAGGTACGGGGCGTCTTGGCCTGACCGGGTACGCCCACGACTCGTCCGGAACGGCCACCTGGGCCGTCGGGACCGACCGTAGCACCGGACGGGACGGCCGGTCCGGGTGAAACGGATCACCCGGCATGGACTTCAACCTCGCTTCAAATTGCACGATGGAGCCATGACCGTGCTCATTTCCGACCCGGACGTCGCCGCCACGCTGGACGCACCGACCACGGTGGACTCGATGCGTCAGGCCCTGCTGGCCGCTCACGACGGCCGGCTGGTCGCCCCGCCCCGGGCCGCCGCGCCGCTCGGCGGAGGGCGGATGGTGCTCACCGCCGGGCACCTGGTCGGGCAGTGGTACGGATACCGGGCGTACGACACCTTCGGGCACCCCGAGACCGAACAGGTGGTGGTGCTGCACGACGGGCGTACCGGCGCGGTGCGGGCGGTGGCGGTGGGGGAGGAGTTGGGCTCCCGGCGTACCGGCGGGCTGGGCGGGGTCGCGGTGGACGTGCTGGCCCGCCCGGACGCGGCCACGCTGGGCGTGATCGGCTCCGGCCGCCAGGCGTGGACCCAGGTCTGGGCCGCCGCCGCGGTACGCCCGCTGCGCGAGGTGACCGTGCACAGTCGCTCGGCGGCCCGTCGGGAGGCGTTCGCCGCCCGGGTCCGGGTCGAACTCGGCATCCCGGCCCGTTCGGTGGACACCGTCCGGGCGGCCGTACGCGACCGGGACGTGGTGGTGCTCGCCACCACCAGCGCGGCGCCGGTGCTGGCCGCCGCCGACTTGTCCCCGGGCACCCACGTCAACGCGGTCGGCTTCAAGCAGCGCGACCGGGCGGAGTTCGACACCGACCTGCTGGACGCCGCCGCCGTACTGGCCAGCGACTCACCGGCGCAGTCCCAGTCGTACGTCCCGCCGATGCTCGCCGCGGAACCGCCGTACGCGTCCCGGCTGCGCGACCTGGGCGCGGTGCTGGCCGGCGCGGCACCCGGCCGCACCGGCGCGGACCAGATCTCGGTCTTCTGCTCGGTCGGCCTCGCCGGTACCGAGGTGTTCCTCCTCGACCGCCTGGTCCGGGTCCTCGCCCCGGCCCGCTGACGGCGCACCCTGCCGTTGCCGGGCCCGGTGCCGACGCCCGGTACCCTCGGATGGTGTCTGCCACCTCCGCTCCTGACCACGACGGCCGCCGGGTCGCCCTGTTGACGCTGGGCTGTGCCCGCAACGAGGTCGACTCGGAGGAACTGGCCGCCCGCCTGCACGCCGACGGCTGGCAGGTGACGACCGACGGCGAGGGCGCCGACGTGGTGGTCGTCAACACCTGCGGTTTCGTGGAGAAGGCGAAGCAGGATTCGATCCAGACGCTGCTGGCCGCCGCCGACACCGGGGCCAAGGTGGTCGCCGCCGGTTGCATGGCCGAGCGGTACGGCCGGGAGCTGGCCGACAGCCTCCCCGAGGCCCAGGCGGTGCTCAGCTTCGACGACTACCCGGTGATCTCCGCCCGGCTGGACGCGGTGGTCGCCGGCCAGGACTTCGCCGCGCACACCCCCCGCGACCGGCGCGAGCTGCTGCCCCTGACCCCGGTCGCCCGGCGGGACAGCGCGGTGTCGCTGCCCGGGCACGGCTCCGGCGCCGACGTCGACGAGCACACCCCCGCGCACCTGCGTCCGGTGTTGCGCCGCCGGCTCGACAGCGGCCCGGTCGCCTCGCTCAAGCTGGCCAGCGGCTGTGACCGGCGCTGCGCGTTCTGCGCAATCCCCGCGTTCCGGGGCGCCTTCGTCTCCCGCACCCCGGACGAGTTGCTCGCCGAGGCCGAGTGGCTGGCCAAGAGCGGCGTACGCGAACTGGTCCTGGTCAGCGAGAACTCGACGTCGTACGGCAAGGATCTGGGCGACCCCCGCGCGCTGGAGAAGCTGCTGCCGCAGCTTGCCGCGATCGACGGCCTCGTCCGGGTCCGGGTCAGCTACCTCCAGCCGGCGGAGACCCGGCCCGGCCTGGTCGAGGCGATCGCCACCACGCCGGGCGTGGCCCCCTACTTCGACCTGTCGTTCCAGCACTCCAGCGAGCCCGTGCTGCGCCGGATGCGCCGTTTCGGCTCCACCGACCGTTTCCTGGAACTGCTGGCCTCGGCGCGGGCGCTGGCACCGCAGGCCGGCGCGCGGAGCAACTTCATCGTCGGGTTCCCCGGCGAGACCCGGGCCGACGTGGACGAGCTGGTGCGCTTCCTCACCGAGGCCCGGCTCGACGCGATCGGGGTCTTCGACTACAGCGACGAGGACGGCACCGAGGCCGCCGGGCTGCCGGGCAAGGTCTCCGCAGCCACCATCAAGCGACGGTACGACAAGCTCAGCGCGCTCGCCGACGAGCTGTGCTCGCAGCGGGCCGAGGACCGCCTCGGCTCGACGGTCGAGGTGCTGGTCGACTCGGTCGACGGCGGTGTCGTCGAGGGGCGGGCCGCGCATCAGGCGCCGGAGGTGGACGGCTCCACCACGCTGGTCGCGCCGGACGGCGGCGGGGTCGACCTGGCCGCGCTGCGCCCGGGTGACCTGGTCCGGGCCACGGTGACCGGCACCGAGGGCGTCGACCTGATCGCCGTACCGGACGAGATGATCTCGGCGGCGCCCGGCGCGACCCGGTGACAGCAGGCCGGGAAGAGGCGGGGGAGCGACGAGGTGTGGTGCCCGAGAGCGGGCCGATGACCGAGGCGACGGAGTCCACGCCGGGACCGGTGGTGGCCCGGGTGCCGGTGGTCAACGCGGCCAACGCCCTGACCGCGCTGCGGCTGGTGCTGGTGCCGGTGTTCGGTGCCTCCGTGGTCGTCTCCGGCATGACGCACGCCGACTGGCAGATCATCGCCTGTGTGATCTTCGCCGTCGCCTCGGTGACGGATCTGGTCGACGGCTGGATCGCCCGCCGGTTCGCGCTCGTCACCGCGGTCGGCAAGGTCGCCGACCCGATCGCCGACAAGGCGCTCACCGGCGCCGCCCTGCTGCTGCTCTCCTGGTACGACCGGCTGCCATGGTGGGTGACGGCGGTCATCCTCGCCCGTGAGCTGGGCATCACGGCCCTGCGGTTCTGGGTGATCCGGCGCGGGGTGATCGCCGCGAGTCGGGGCGGAAAGATCAAGACTGCCCTGCAGATCCTGGCCATCGCCTGGTACCTGTGGCCGATGCCGGCCGCCCTCGCCGCGGTCGGTCCCTGGATCATGGCCGCGGCGGTGGCCGTCACCGTCGTCACCGGCTTCGACTACATCGCCCAGGCCCTGCGGCTGCGCCGCACCGCCGCCTGAACCCAGCCCTGTGGCCCGGCGCGGCCGTGACCGCTGCGCCGGCTGAACCCAGCCCTGTGCCCCGGCGCGGCCGTGACCGCTGCGCCGGCGGAGCCTGGCGCTGCGGTGGGTGGACCGTCGCCTCGTGGGGCAGGATGCGAGGCGTGAGCAGGAGAGCAGCCGACGGGGCGATGGGCAGCGCGGCGGCCGGCGTGGTGCACCGCCTCACCGACCTGCGGGAGACGCTGGCCACCGTCGAGTCGCTGACCGGCGGACTGCTGGCCGCCACGATCGTCGACGTCGCGGGGGCGAGCGCCGTCTACCGGGGTGGGCTGGTCGTCTACGCCACCGAGCTGAAGGAACGGCTGGCCGGCGTACCGGCGGAGTTGCTGGCCGAGCGCGGCCCGGTCGACCCCGACGTGGCGGTGGCGCTCGCCGAGGGCGGGCGGCGGCGCTGCGGGGCCGACTGGGGCCTGGCCACCACCGGGGTGGCCGGCCCGGAGCCGCAGGACCGCAAGCCGGTCGGGCTGGTCTTCGTCGCGGTGGCCGGCCCGCACGGCACCGAGGTGCGGCAACTCGACCTCGACGGTGGGCGGGAGCACATCCGGACGGCGGCGGTGACCGAGGCGCTGCGCCTGCTCGAAGACCATGTCCAGGCCCCCGATGGCGCCGGGGCGCCGACCGGGCCGGGCCACCACCGAGACTGCTGAACCGGACAGCGGGGAATCAATCGGACCCCCGGTCGGCGGCCCGGTGATCCGACCCGGCCGGGACCGTGAAGCAACGCGGTGAGTACCCCGGGCGGGGTGGGATGTCGTGGCGGCCCGCAGCGGGTACGGTTGCGGGAAGGCTCCGACGACCGGAACCGGTGCCGCCGCCGGATCGGACGGCCGGGCGAACTGTGTCCCTCAGGGGAGGTGCGATGGTCCTGCTACGCCGGGTGATCGGTGACGCACTACGGGCGCGCCGGCAGGGGCAGCACCGCACGCTGCGCGAAGTCTCTTCCGCCGCCAACGTCAGCCTGGGTTACCTCTCCGAGATCGAACGCGGCCAGAAGGAACCCTCCAGCGAACTGCTCGCCGCGATCTGCGACGCGCTGGGCGCCCGCCTGTCCGAGCTGCTGCGCGAGGTCAGCGACACGGTCGCGCTCGCCGAACAGCTGCCGGGCGTGCTGGTGCCGGTCCAGGACGAGCCGGCCGAGGCGACGACGGTCGCCGCGGCACCGGTGGAGAAGGCCACCGGCCGGGGCGTACGCCAGGTCAGCTCGGACGGCACCGTCGCCGTCTCCGTGCGGCAGGACTCCCCGCTCAAGGCCACCCTGCGCACCGCCCGGGTCCGGCCCGCCGACCGTACCGACCGGGACGTGGTCTGCGCCGCCTGAGCCCGGCGGCCGATGGTCGCGCTGGCACGGGCCGCGTAGGCTTGATCGGGAACGTTCCCGCTCTCGCCGGTACGGATGCCGTGCTGGCGACCGGCTGGGACGATGGATCCACCATCGCCGGTGGCCGAGCTGGGCCACCCAAGGTGGGGCAGGCGCAGCGACGTTACTGAGGGGATACCGCGGAGATGGCGAACCCGTTCGTCAAGGGTTGGAAGTACCTGATGGCGCTGTTCGGCGCCCGAATCGACGAGCACGCCGACCCGAAGGTGCAGCTCCAGCAGGCCATCGACGAAGCGCACCGGCAGCACCAGGCGCTCGTCCAGCAGGCCGCCGCGGTGATCGGTAACCAGCGCCAGCTGGAGATGAAGCTGTCCCGGCAGATGTCCGACGTCGAGCGGTTGCAGTCCAACGCCCGGCAGGCGCTGGTCCTCGCCGACCAGTCCCGGGCCAAGGGCGACGAGGCCGAGGCCGGGCGCTACGAGCAGTCCGCACAGACCCTGGCCACCCAGCTGGTTTCCGCCGAGCAGGCCGCAGAGGACCTCAAGACCCTGCACGACCAGGCGCTCGCCGCCGCCGGGCAGGCCCGCCGGGCGGTCGAGAACAACTCGATGATCCTCCAGCAGAAGCTCGCCGAGCGCGCCAAGCTGCTCAGCCAGCTTGAGCAGGCCAAGATGCAGGAGAGCGTGGCCGCGTCGCTGGAGTCCATGTCGGCGCTCACCGCGCCGGGCACCACGCCCAGCCTGGACGAGGTCCGCGACCGCATCGAACGCCGCTACGCCAACGCCATGGGCCGCGCCGAGCTGGCCAGCAACTCGGCGGAGGGTCGGATGCTGGAGATCCAGAAGGCCACCCTGGACACTGCCGGCTCGGCCCGGCTTGACCAGATCCGCGCCAGCATGGCCGGCGAGCAGCTCGGCGCCACCCCGGAACGCGGTGCCGTCGGCGGTCAGCAGGCCGCGCCGGCCGGCGAAACGGCGGCCGTCGCCCGGCTCGACGAGATCAGGGCCAGCATGAGCCGGGAACGCGGCACCGGCGACACCACCGCCGCCGGCTGAGCAGGCGGTCAAGGAGGCGACGGTGGCAGACGAGCGCACCCGGTACTTCCGGCGGCTGGGCAAGCTGCGACGCTCCGCCCGGCGCTGGAGCGTACTGGCCGGTGGGCTCGGTGGTGCCACCGTCATCCTGACCCCGTACGCCGGCATCGGCCTGGCCGACGCGTTCTGGGCCGCCGCTGCGGGAGCCTCCACCGCGCTGGCCGCCTGGCGCTGGGTGGATCTGCGCGCCCTGGCGGCGCAGCCCGCCCCGCCCGCGCTCGACCCGGCCCAGGCCGCCGCCCGCAACCGGGCCCGCCTGGTCGCCGCCGTGGAACGGCTGCCGGTGGGAGCTGGCGTGGTGGCCGAGGTACGACGGGTGCGCTCCCGTGGTGCGCTGCGCGGCACCAGCGCCGCCGAGCCGTGGGACCGGCTGGACCGGGCCGCGTCGACCATGGCCGGGATGGCCGGCCGGCTGACCGGCCTCGCCGAACCGGCCGTCGCCGAGGCGTCCGGCGCCGAGCAGTCCCTACGCGACCTGGCCAACCGGGTGGCCAGCGTGGAACGAGCGGTACGGCTCGCCCCGGCCGACGCCCGGGCGCCGCTGGCCGAGGCGCACCAGGCGTTGACCGGGCAGCTGGAGACCGGCGTGGCGGCGTACGAACGGCTGGTGGTGGCCGCGGCTGGCTATCTGGCCGAGGAGTACCGCCCTGAGTCCGAACACCCGGCGGCTGCCCGGCTCACCGAGGCGACCGACCTGCTGCACGGGTTCGCCTCCGCCCTCTCCGAACTGCGCGCCGTCGGCCGCCCCACTGCCACTCCCTGACTGCACCAGGCCCGGCGACTGGGCGTCGGCGGTTCTGTCCTTGGGAGAATGCGCCTTTCGTGTGGTGGAGGAGGCGAGGCGCGATGTCGAGGCAGGTGCCCGAGTGGCCCACCGCCGAGCACGTAGCGGCGGAGGAGTTGGCCCGTCGGCAGGGCATACGGCCTGCCGCCTCGGTTGACGACCTCGCTCGGCCGGATTGTTTGAGTCTGACGACGAGTTGGACGCCTTCCTCGCAGACCTGCACGCCACCCGACCGGCGGGCGCTGCCTGAGCCCGGTCGTCCTTGGTACCGACGTGGCGTAGGCAACCTTCAGAGGCCGTATCGCGGGCGTTTCCGTCCAACGGCTCCTGATCGCGGCCTCCTGCTTGGGCAACCGGCTGCTGCCAACCTTCCGTTCAGGACTAACGGGGGGCAGGGAATCCAACCTGCGACACACGGCTTAGGAAGGCGACTGAGGCAAGCCACCCACTGTAGGCCGCCACCTGCGCGTCCGGGATCTCTGTCTGCGCGGCGTTCCAAGATCATTGCAGGCATTCTGCACGGCGCTGCGGACGCCCGAGGACGGCCGGAGGCCGCCCGCAGGGCGGTCCGCAAGCGCGCAACCTCTGCCTTGCAAAGATCGAGACTGCTGTCTGCCGGCGTCGGTGACTGCCGCTGACCTGCTCGCCGTAGCGCCCACTGTCGACCCGGGACCATGTCCGTCGGCGGGCTTGGCTGTACCGGTGGCTGTACAGCCACCTTCTAATCCGTAGCTCTGGACGGTGCGATCTCCAACGGCCGCCTTCGACGTCGGATAGCTCCTGGGCACCGCCTGGCAGGTCGATGCCTCTGCGCTGCCGGCTCCACGAAGCACCCGGCTCAGGCCGCAGTCTCAGCCCGCCTTCCCTTACCCGCCCGCATGATCCATCCTGGTGTCTCCACTCATGATCCTCGGACGGGCGAGCCTCGTGGCGCCGCAGCCGAAGCATCAGAGCGGCGAAGAGAAGATGGGACGTGCCATGACCGAGCAGCTCTCCGAGAATCAGCCAAAGTACAACCCGCTGGCGATCATCGCCTTCTGCATGGGCGTGGTTCCGCTGCTGTACGTCAGCGCGGGCCTAGCTGAGCTGACAGACCTGCTGATCGGAGGTCTACTCCCTGTGCTGCTGCTCGGCGGATGCGCGGTTGCCGTAGGCGTCGTGGGACTGAAGCAGATCAAGACGACCAGGCAACGTGGTCGCGGTCTGGCGATTGCCGGGTGCGTGGCTGGCGCAGCCGTATTTGCCGTCCTGGCTTTTATCTTCGTGTATCTGATGGTGGAGGGCATGTGCGGTCTGCCCGACGGCTGCGAAGGGTGACCCAGGTCGATCTAGAGCTTGACCTGACACGCGGTGCCAACGCTCCATGCCGCTGGCGGTTTTTGAACCCCATACACCCACGCCTTTTGTAGACCCACATCGATCGGACAGAAACACGCTGTGTGCTGTTTCCCTGCAAAGGCGGCGATGACAGATGACGTCAAGATCAGCCCTAGGAAAACAAACCAAGTGCTTGTTCCGGCGATTTCTCTCACGCTTTCCTCCTCCGGCCTGATCAATCAGGGTGTGCTTCCCGCATGGCGGGAGATGGGCGGGAGATCTTGGACAGTTCCCGTTACGCGATAACGGGAACTGTCCAAGATCTCGCGTGGACGGCGCGCCCGGTTTAGCCGATCAAGGTTGCCCGACGATGATCTAGCGAACGGGAATGAACCTCGGCAATGTCCTCGGCGATTCCTGTGCCCCTTCCGCCATCCGATTCACTTGCGCTGAGTGGAGCGTCAGACACGCGCCCAGGCGTCGTCAGCGCGTGCGGCCCGCTCAGGGCTGCCTTGAACGTGTATCGAAACCGTGGTCTAGATTCCTGCGCTGCCATGCTCGGCATACGTGGAAGCGCCGCCGCTGCGCGCCCCGATTGCCGTGCGGATCCTGCGGGTGAGCCGGGGCGGTCCATGCTGCTCCAATGCTTCAGCAGTCATGTAACGCCATTCGGTGAGTTCCCCGTCCGCGAAGGTCTTCGCGCAGATCGCCGGCCTCCAGATCAACCCCCAACCCGCCGACCCACCGGGGACGGTACGGCGGACGACGAGGAGGCGTGGTGTTTGACCTACGGGTACGGCTCGGCGCGGTACTGCGTATGGAGGCGGCCGACCGCTACCGCCCCGCCGACGGGCCGGTGACGCTACGGGTCACCGGGGTCCGGCTGGTGCTCAACCGTCCTGAGCGGGAGCAGTGGGTCTGGGTCGAGGGCACCCAAGGTCACCCCGCGCTGCCAGCGCGGCGAACGTACGCAGGTCCTCGTATCCACCCGGCTGTTCGCCCCGCCGACTCGGTGGACACGATGATCGCCCCTCGCTGGATATTGCACCTCCCGACCACCATCACCAACCGGCACGACGCGATCGCCCTCGCCATGGCGTTGCGTGACTCTCTTGGTCACGTCACCGTCATCGACTTCGGCGAGACGACCCTCAGTGAAGAGGATCGCCAGGCTGTGCGTACGCGAGTCTGGTGTGACGCCGTGGTCGGCGGCGCTGGCCGGTGCCGGCGCCGAGACGACCACGACGGGCCTTGCGGGGCCGCCGGAGACGATCATTCCGGGGTGGTGACCGGGATCGGGCCGGTGAACGCGGAGGCGCCGACCACGTTGAACGAGCGGATCCGGTAGTGGTAGGTGACGCCCCGGGTCAGCCCGGTGTTGGTGAAGCCCCGACCGGTGACCGTGAAGGTGGCCAGTTCCCGGGTGAACGCCGGGTCCAGGGCTCGTTCCACGGTGAACCCGGCACCCTGGCCGGCGGGGGTGCTGGCCGCCCAGCCCAGGACCACCGTCGCGGTGTCCGGTCCCGGCGCGCTGGTGGCCACGCTCACCGACGTCGGGGTGCCCGGCGCTGGTGGGGTGGTCACCGTGGCGACGGTGGACCAGGGCGAGGCCGCACCCAGGTAGGTGGTGCGTACCCGGTAGTAGTACGTGGTGTCCGGGGCGAGCGCCGCGTCCAGGTGGTGGTCGCCGACGCCGATCGCGGTGGTGCCGGGTCCGCTGGTGAAGGTCGGGTTGGTCGCCCGCTGGACGTCTATTCCGGTGGCGAAGGAGCGGTTCGTCCAGCGCAGCGCGACCCGCAGTGGGGCGGCGGGTGGGATCGTCGCGGTCAAGCCGGCCGGGGCGGCGAGCTGTACCGCTGCGGGGACGGCGTTCGACCAGGCTGAGCAGCTGACCTCGTTCTCCGCCCGGATCCGGTAGTGGTAGGTCACCCCGGGGGTGACGGTGGCGTCGGTGTACCGGGTGGCCGTAGCGGCCACGGTGATCTCGGTCAGCCCGTTGGTGAACGTCGCGTCGGTGGCGCGTTGCAGCAGGTGGCTGGTGGCCGCCGGGCGGCTGCCGTTGCCGGTCCAGGTCAGGGCGATCGCCGGCAGGGCGGTCGCTTTGCCGGGGGCGGGGGTGGCGGTCAGTCCGGTGGGTGAGCGGGGGGAGACGCGTACCACCAGTGGTCGGCTCATGCCCTGGTCGCGGTGCCCGCCCGCGCCGCTCGACCAGCGGTATTCCCAGCCCAGGTTGACCAACTGGTTGACCACCGAGGCGGGCCGGCCGTCGAGCGGGCTGATCGAGGTGGTTCCGGTCCGTACGCCGGCCGGCCGGGTCGGGTCGAGCAGCCGTACGCTGTCGCCGATCTTGAATGGCAGGGGCGGTGCCTCCGGCCGCAGTGCGAGCACCACGTCCTCGCCCGGGTCGACCCGGACGATCTGCTTCCAGCCCAGCTCGCCCGGATGCGGCGGCCGGATCGTGCCGTCGCGGCCGACCCGGCTGACCACCTGCACCTCCAGGCCGTCGAACCGCACCGGGTGGCTCTGCCGGCCCGTCCCGCGTACCCGCCACAGCTGGCTGCCGTCGCCGGGCGTGCCGACCGCGACGGCCGGATCGCTGACGTGCAGCACTTCGGTCGCCGGGTCGGTCGGGCCGAGCGGCAGGGTCGCCTCGGCCAGTGGCCCGGCCTGCGGGTGCCCGACGCCGAGGCGGCCGGTGAGCCGGCCGTGGCCGGGTTCGAAGACCGGACGCACGGCCTTGACCTCCAGCGGCAGGGTCACCGGCGCGGCGCCACCGGGCGGGGTGAACTCGACCCCGGTGGCGTGCACCGGTACCCGGGTCGGGCCGGCGGTGACGGTGCCGAAGCTGGGGTCGTACGCCGGTTGCGGCACGACCGGGGGGCGTTGGCTGGCCGCGTAAGCGCCGGGCAGCCGGTCGCGCAGCCGGTCGAGGTCGTACGGCGGGGCGGAGCTGCCGGCCACCCGCAGCTGCATCAGGGTGCGGGTGTTCGGGCCGTACCCGGGCCGGGTCGGCGGCGCGCCACCCTCGGCGGTCCGGTCCGGCCCGCCGGTGTGGTGGTCGTACCGGGGGTCGAAGGCGGGCAGCGGGGCGGGGCTGTCGTTGTAGAGGATCAGGGTGCTGCCCGGCGCGACCGTTTCGAAGTCCACCAGAACGTCGGCCCGCTCGCCGGGGGCCAGCAGCAGCGCGTGGCCCTCGACGTTGAGCACGGTCGGGTCGCGCCGGTCGAACCGGAACCCGACCGGCTGGCTGGGGATCACCACGGGGGCCGGCAGCAGGCCGCACTCGTTGCCGATCCGGATCAGGTCGGGCCCGGCGGCGTCCGGGCTCGGCACGCCGCCGGGCCGGCCGTCGGTCGGCCAGCCCGCCGGCCGGTCGGGCGCGCGGACGGCCTCGACCATCGGCACCTCGCCGGCGTCGGCGTCGGCCAGCCTGCCCTCGGGCGTCCACATCGGCGCGTCGGAGCCGGCCCGGTACAGCTGGAGGTTGAGCCAGCGATCGGTGCAGGCGTTCAGGATCCGCCACCGGTAGAGCCGGGGTTCGACCTCCAGGTACGGGTACGCGGCGCCGTTGACCAGCACGGTGTCGCCGTACGCGGCGGGCACCGCGCTCGGCTGCGGCACGCCGGGGACCTCCGGCGGCTCGTCCGGGTCGGTGACCGGGTCGTGGTGCGGGTTGGGCACCGCCGTGGCGGGTGTGTCCGGGCCGGCGGCCGTCGCGGTACGCGACCACGGCCCGTAGTCCCACCGGCCGGTCGGGTTGAGCCCGTCCGGCCGGTACGGGTTCTGCCGGGGCTGGTAGACGTGCGGGTGCCAGAGCGTGCCGCGGGCGCCCCAGCGGTCCCGGTCCCAGGTCGGATCCTGGGCGGCGAGCTGCGCGTCGTCCGGCACGAACGTCTTGTCCTCGAAGACCAGCGGCAGTTCCTCGGCGGGCAGCACCCCGTCGGCGACCAGCCGCTCTTGTGCCTCGTCGGTGAGCAGGTAGAGCGCGACCTGCCCGGAGTAGGCGGTCAGCCGGGACAGCCCGACGGTGTTGTCGTGGAACCAGAGCAGCCGACCGCTCTGCTCGTTCGGGAAGAAGAGGGTGGTGGCGCCCTGCCCGGGATGGGCCATGTCGGGGACGTGGGTCAGCCCGGTGCCGGTCGGGTAGGGGGTGATCTCACCCGCCGGGGTGATCCAGTGCCAGGGGTTGCCGGCGCTGATCCAGCCGGTCAGCGCGCCGCAGAGGTGCAGCACCGCCCGGTTCTGCGGGTAGGGCGCCGGCCCGGCGAGCGGACCCGCGCCGGCACCGGGCACGGTCGGGTCGACCGGTAGGAAGAGGTTGCCGGCCCGGCCGGCGGGCAGCTGGTTGATGAACTTGATCCGCACCGGCCGGCCCCGGCGGGCCACCACGACCGGGCCGAGGTGCCAGGGACGTGGCGGCGGGGCCACGGTGTTGTGCCCGTCGACGTCGGTGCCCAGGTTGAGCTGCCGATAGCCGCGCAGCCGGGTCGCCGGCAGGTCGCGGTGCAGGCGTTGGGCGTACTCCTGGAGGCCGATCTCGTAGTAGTCGCAGCCGGGGTAGGTGATGGTGTCGGGCACCGCGACCGGCAGGTGGGCGCCGAGCGGGGTACGCCCCAGCGTGCCCAGCCCGGGCAGCGGGTCGACGAACTTGCGTATCCCGGTGCCGGCCACCACCTCTCCGGCGTCGTCGAGGACCGGCAGCGGGCTGTACGCGTGGTTCGGCACCGGGCCGAAGCAGCGGGGGAGCGCCGCCGGATCCAGGCTGGCCGGTGCTGGTCGTGGCGGCGGTGGTGCCGGTGCCGGTGGTGCCTCGGTGGGGGCGGTGCGGGCCGCTTCGGTCGGGACCACGGGGTCCGGGTGGGTGGCGGCGCCGGCGTCCGGACCCGGGCCGGTCCGGGCGGCGGGCACGGCCACGGGCGGGCCCTGCTGGCCGTTGCGGGCGGCCCGGTCCAGCCAGGTCGACCGGAGTCTGCGGAACACGGCCATGGCTCTCCCGAAAATCGGGGCGCGGCGGCCACCACCGCGACGTGGCGACCCGGCTACGCGGTACTGACGTTCCGTGAGCGCTCAACCGCAGCATGGGACGCGGGTGGCCAGTTAGGAAGTACCCAATCGTCCCAATCTGCGAGTCTCCCGGCGTGTCGCCCGCGCCACTCCGGTCCGCTCGCCTGACCGGCCGTTCACCTGGGCGAACCTGCCCGGACCGTCGCGTGGAAGTTCCACGGAAGGTGCGGTGACCGGCGGTCGCGCCGGCCGGTCCGTACCCACCGTCACGTAGTGGTGCCGGGCTGGCAGGTGGGGCACCAGTAGGTGACCCGTTCGCCCTGCTCCTCCTTGCGGATGGCGGTGCCGCAGCGGCGGCACGGTTGGGCCCGCCGCCCGTACACGTGGCTGGTCTGGCCTCGGCGCAGCGACCCGGTGGTGCTCTGGGTCCACCGGCCCCGGTTGGCGGCCAGCAGCTCCTGGGCCAGGGTGACCAGGCAGCCCAGGTCGGGAACGTCCCGGACCGGCGTCCGGGGGTCGATCCCGCGCAGGAACAGCACCTCGCACTTGTAGAGGTTGCCGACGCCGGCCAGGTTGCGCTGGTCCAGCAGGGCCGGGCCGATGGCCGCGTCGGGGTGGGCGGACAGCCGGCGGATGGCCTCGGCCGGATCCCAGTCCTCGCCGAGCAGGTCGGGGCCGAGGTGGCCGACGAGGCGGGCCTCCTCGTCGGTGGGCACCAGGGCCACCTCGTGCAGGTGGTAGCCGACGGCGGTCGCGGTCGGGGCACGCAGCACCACCCGGATCAGGTGCGCCGGCCGGGCCGTCCAGCGTTCCCCCGGGGCGTACGCCCGCCAGGTGCCGTCCATCCGCAGGTGCGAGTGCAGCGTCCAGCGCGACCCGTCGGCGGGCCCGTCGAGCCGGAGCAGCAGGTGCTTGCCCCGGCTGGCGCATTCGCGTACCACCCAGCCGGTGAGGTCGGTGGTGGCGAGCTGGGGCACCCGGAAGTCGCTACCGGTCAGCCGGGCGCCGGCCAGCGCGCGTTCCAGCACGCGGGCGGTGTTCCAGACGGTGTCGCCTTCGGGCACCCCGCCATTCTGCCTCGCCCGTCAGGGCAGTTCCTCGGGTCGAGGGGCGCGGACCGAGTCCTGGTAGCGGGGGTGGCAGGCGTTGTACACGGCGAAGTTGAGCCGGGCCATGGACAGGCTCAACTCGCCGTTGGGCCCGCCGCGTACGACGTCGGCGTCGGCGTCGGTCTGGCCGTCGTCGGTCCAGAAGCAGACGGGACAGGTGCCGCCGCCGGTTCGGGACGCGCAGCAGGGACAGGCGGCGGGTACCCAGCGATTTTCCACTCTCACAGCTTTCCACAATGGACGTTTCGGGCGTGTGTGGCGCGAGGCGCGTCAGGAGCGCGCGGATCCGTGAACCCGCAGCAGCGTACCGGGGGTGGCGGCGAGCAGGTCGGCGGCCCGGCCACCGTTCACAGAGAGGGCAACCCGGCCGGCCGAGTCGGCGTGCGCCACCAGCGCGCCGACCGGGGCGTCGCCGAACGTACGCCCGTGCACGGCCTCCCGCTGCCCCGCCTCGCCGTCGCCGGCCGGACCCACCCGGACCCGGGCCGGCAGCGGGGCCAGCAGGTCGGCCGGGGCGGCCAGTTGGACGTTGCCGAAGTGGTCCACCGTCAGCACCTCGGCGGTGAACCCGTCGGGCTCCGGCTCGACCACCGGGTCGGGCAGCCGGACCAGCGTCGACGGGTCGACCGCCGGGCCGGCCTCGGCCAGCGGCGCGCCCAGCGCCAGCCGGGCCGCGACCGGCGCGAACACGTCCCGACCGTGGAAGGTGGCCGACACCCGGGACGCCAGCCACCTCGGGTTGGTCAACTCGACCGCGGCGGTCACCCCGCCGAGTGTGGCGGCGGCGTCGAGCAGCAGACCGTTGTCCGGCCCCACCAGGAAGCCCCCGGGCGTGGCCAGGGCGACGCCCCGCCGGGCCGTACCCACACCCGGATCGACCACCGCCACGTGCACCCCGGCCGGCAGGTGCGGCACGGTCTGCGCGAGCACCGCCGCGCCCCGGCGGACATCCCCGGGCGGCACCAGGTGGGTCACGTCGATCACCCGGACCGCCGGCGCGAGCCGCGCGACCACACCGTGGCAGGCCGCCACGAATCCGTCGGCCAGTCCGTAGTCGGTGGTCAGCGAGATGACCGCGGCTGGCCCCTGCATCTCGTCGCCCGTACTGCTCGTCACGGCAACGCATGCTACGGCGACCGGGCCCGATCCGCTGCCGGCGGTGCTGCTCGGCCGACGGCCGGGCGGAGCGGCGAGCACCCCGGGCTGGCGGATACCCGACACGTTCCGTGGCGGGTGGGGCACTTTCCGTGGGCGCTGCCGGCTGGGCAGACTGCCGGAGTGACCCACCGGATCCTGCCCGCCGCCATGCTGCCCGCCGTCGTCCTGCTCGCGGCCACGCTCACTGGCTGCGGCGCTGACCCGGCCCGGCCACCCGCCGCCGGCCCGGCTGCGACCACTGGCGCACCCGTGGCGGGCTTGGACCCGCCGACCGCCCAGGAAATCCCCGCCGTACCGCTGGCCACCGCGACCACGCCCACCACCGCGCCCACCACCGCGCCGACCGCCGGGTCGGGGCCGAGCGGGCCGGACGCCGACGGCACCGGCCCGCAACGACGACCGGCCGACCCGCCCCCGGTGGTGCTGCCGCCCCGGCAGGCCGATGCGCCCAGCGCGCGGCAGGTCGTGGCGGCCTTCCGGGCCGCCGGACTCAAGGCGACCAACCCGCGGGACCGGTCAATCGAGTGCGGGCCCGACGGGCTGGGGCTGGGCTGCTCCGAACTGGTCGTCACCGACGGCGTGGCCGTGTACGTGTTCCCGGACGAGAGCAGCGCCGGTGACATCGCCGAGGTGTGGAACGAGGGCGCGTACCGCAGCGGCACGGTGGTGCTCAACTACCTGGAGACCCAGACCCCACCCGCCGACCGTCCCCGCTACGAGAAGGTCCTCGCCGCCCTGCCCTGATCAGGCGCGGAGGCGCAGGCCACGGGGGGTGGTGCGGAAGCCGGCGGCGGTGAGGGCGTCGCGCAGCGGGGACGAGCGGACGGCCTCCCCGTCGGCGCGTTCCACCGAGATCGGGCCCAACGCGCCGGAGTGGACCGCGTCGGCCAGCGCCTTGCCGGCCGCGGCCAGCGTGTCGGCGTCGTCGGTGAAGGAGAGGATCGTGCGCCCGCCGCGCTCCACGTAGAGCACCAGGTCACCGGCGACCATCACGACCAGGGCACCGGCCTTGCGGCCGGCCCGGTGACCGGTGGCCGACGGCGTCGCCGGGTCACCTGAGTCGACCACCCGCTCCGGCCAGGGCAGCGCCGCACCGTACGGGTTGGCCGGGTCGGTGGCCGCCAGCACCACCGCCGGGCCGCCCCGGGCCCGCCCGCCGTCCAGCATCCCCGCCGCGCCGCCCGTGCCGCGCCCACCGTCGAGCGGCTCGGCCAGCGCCCGGATCCGGTCCACCGCGCCGGGCACCGCGAACTGCGCCGCACCCAGCCCGTCGACGAAATACCCACGCCGGGCGACACCGCGCTCCTCCAGTGCGGCCAGCACCGGATAGACCGCGGCGAAGCCGCCGGGCACCTGCTCGGCCACGACCGCGCCCCGGGTGAGCACCCCGTGCCGCTCCAGCAGCACGTCGGCCAGGGCCGCGGCGCGCCGGGTCGGGTCGGTGTCCCGTTCCGGCAGCAGGGACCAGCGGCCCGCCGCCGTCGGTGGGCCACCGCGGCTCGGCAGGGCCACCCGCCCGGGGCGCCGGTAGCGGCCACGCGTGGCGGCCGGCCGGGACCGGTGCGCGCCGCCGCCGCCGAGCACCGTCCGCAGCGGGGCCAGGGTGTCGTTGGTGAGGTACCCGGCCCAGACCAGCTCCCAGATGACGGTGGTCAGTTCGGTGTCGTCGGTGGCCCCGACCCGGTCGGCGAGGGAACGGAAGAACAACGCCTGCCCGTCGCCGAGGGCGTCGAGCACCGCGTCGTGTCGGGGCGTGCGGGCGAGCGTGTCGTCCGGCGGTGGGAGCAGCAGCGGGGCGGTGTCGGCGTACGCCAGGCTGACCCAGCCGTCCCCGCCGGAGATCGCGCCCGCGCCGGCCCACAGCACCTCGCCGCTGGCGCACAACTCGTCGAGCTGGGCGGGGGAGTAGTCCGCGACGCGGGCGGGCAGCACCAACCGTTCCAGTGCCGACGCCGGCACGGACACGCCCTGCAACTGCTCCACCGCCGCGGCGACCGCCTCCACCCCACGGGCCGACGAGCCGACCTGCTGCCAGCGCGGCAGGAAGGTGGCCAGCGCCCGGGGCGGCACCGGCTCGATCTCCCGGCGCAGCGCCGCGAGGGAGCGGCGGCGCAGCAGGCGCAGCACCTCCGCGTCGCACCACTGGGTGCCGACCGTGTCCGGGGTGAACTCGCCGGAGACCACCCGCCCGGTGGCGGCCAGCCGGCGCAGCGCCTGCTCCACCACGAAGACGCCCAACCCGAAGCGCGCCGCGCAACTGGCCGCAGCGAACGGGGCGTGGGTGCGCGCGTACCGGGCGACCAGGTCGCCGAGCGGGTCGGCGACCGGTTCGAGGTACGCCTCGGCGACGCCCACCGGCAGGGCCACGCCGAGCGCGTCCCGCAGCCGGCCGGCATCCTCGACGCCCACCCAGCGGTCCTGCCCGGCGATGCGTACCGGCAGCACCCGCCGGGCGGCCGCCAGATCGGTCAGCCAGTCGACGGGCACCCCGCGCTCGGCCAGCTCGTCGGTGCTCAGGTCGCCGAGTTGGCGCAGCAGCTCGACCGCGTCCTCCGCGTCCCGGGGCCGACGCTGCGGGGTCAGCCAGCGCAGCTGCCGCTCGGTCTCGGTGAGCACCGCCGGGTCGAGCAGCTCGCGTAGGTCGACCCGGCCGAGCAGCTCGCCGAGCAGGGCCGAATCCAGCGCCAGCGCCGCGGCCCGGCGCTCCGCGAGCGGGGCGTCCCCTTCATAGAGGAAGGCACCGACGTAACCGAAGAGCAGGGAGCGGGCGAACGGCGACGGTCGGGCCGTCTCCACCTCGACCAGCCGCACCCGGCGGCCGGCCAGGTCGCGCATCATCTGGGTCAGGGCGGGCAGGTCGAAGACATCCTGGAGGCACTCCCGGGCCGCCTCCAGGGTGACCGGGAAGTCGGCGTACTCGCGGGCGACGTCGAGCAGTTGGGCGGCGCGCTGCCGCTGCTGCCACAGCGGCTGGCGGCGGCGGGGATCGCGCCGAGGCAGCAGCAGCGATCGCGCGGCGCACTCCCGGAAGCGGGACGCGAACAGCGCCGAGGTGCCGACCGACTCTTCGACCAGTTGGTTGATCTCGTCGGGGTCGAAGGCCACCACATCGGCGCCGGGCGGGCTGTCGGCGGTGTCCGGCAGGCGCACCACGACTCCGTCGTCGGCGGGCATCACCTGCGCGTCCACGCCGTAGCGCTCGGCGAGCCGGCGGCCGATCGCCAGCGCCCAGGGGGCGTTCACCCGGGCACCGAGGACGCTGTGCACGGCGAGGCGCCAGTCGCCCAGCTCGTCGCGGAACCGTTCGACCACCACCGTCCGGTCGTCCGGCAGCGCGCGGGTGACGGCCTGCTGTTCGCGCAGGTACGCCATCAGGTTGCCGGCGGCCCAGTCGTCCAACCCGGCGCTGCGCAGCCCGGCCAGCGCCTCCTCGTCGCCCTGCCGGAGCAGGGTGCGGACCCGGGCCCCGATCGCCTTGCCCAGCTCCACCGGGCGGCCCGGCTGGTCGCCCTTCCAGAACGGCATCTTGGCCGCCTGCCCGGGGGCGGGGGAGACCAGCACCCGGTCCGGAGTGATCTCCTCGATCCGCCAGGAGGAGGAGCCGAGCAGGAAGACGTCACCGACCCGGGATTCGTACACCATCTCCTCGTCCAGCTCGCCGACCCGGGCGGCGCGTTCCGCACCGGCCAGGAAGACGCCGAACAGGCCCCGGTCGGGGATGGTGCCGCCGCTGGTCACCGCGAGTCGCTGCGCGCCGGGCCGGCCGGTCAGCAGGTCGGTGGCGCGGTCCCAGACCAGCCGTGGGCGTAGCTCGGCGAACGCGGTCGACGGGTAGCGGCCGGAGAGCATGTCCAGCACGGCGTGCAGGGCCGAATCCGGCAGCTCGGCGAAGGGTGCCGCCCGGCGGACCACCGTAGCCAGATCGCCGACCTGCCACTGGTCCAGCGCGACCATCGCGACGACCTGCTGGGCCAGCACGTCCAGCGGGTTGCGGGGGTGATGCAGCTCCTCGATCGCGGCGTCGGTCATCCGCTCGGCGACCACGGCACAGGAGAGCAGGTCGCCCCGGTGCTTGGGCAGCACCACCCCGCGGGAGACCGCGCCGACCTGGTGCCCGGCCCGGCCGACGCGTTGCAGGCCGGCGGCCACGCTCGGCGGTGCCTCGATCTGCACCACCAGGTCGACCGCGCCCATGTCGATGCCGAGTTCGAGGCTCGAGGTGGCGACCACGGCCGGCAGCTGACCGGCCTTGAGCGACTCCTCGATGTGCCGGCGCTCCTCCCGGGAGACGCTGCCGTGATGCGCGCGGGCGATCACCGGCGGGGCGCCGGCCACCGCCCCGGCCTGGGCCATCATCTCCGCCGGGGTCCGGCTGGCGGCGCGGACGGGTACGGCCGCCGTCTCCTCTGCGGCCAGCTCGTTCAGCCGGGCGCAGAGCCGCTCGGCGCTGCGCCGGGAGTTGGTGAAGACGATGGTCGAGCGGTGCGCCCGGATCAGCCCGAAGACGCGTTCCTCCACCGCCGGCCAGATCGACGCCGTCCGGGGGCCGGCGAGGTCGTCCTCCGGTGCCTCCTGCTCGTCGAGGCGGGTCATGTCCTCCACCGGGACCTGGACGCTGACCTCGATCGTCTTGGCGGTGACCGGCGCGACCACGTCGACCGGGCGGGCGCCGCCGAGGAACCGGGCGCACTCGTCCACCGGCCGGATGGTGGCGGAGAGCCCGATCCGCTGTGCCGGGGCGGGCAGCAGCTCGTCGAGGCGTTCCAGGGAGAGCGCGAGGTGGGCGCCGCGTTTGGTGCCGGCCACCGCGTGCACCTCGTCGACGATCACCGTCTCGACGCCGCGTAGCGCGTCGCGGGCGGCCGAGGTGAGCAGCAGGAACAGCGATTCGGGGGTGGTGATGAGAATGTCCGGCGGGGTGCGGGCGAAGGCCCGCCGCTCGTCGGCGGGGGTGTCGCCGGTACGCATGCCGACGGTGATGTCCGGTGGGGTGAGGGCGAGTCGGGTGGCGGCCTGCCGGATGCCGGCGAGCGGGGCGCGCAGGTTGCGCTCGACGTCGACCGCGAGCGCCTTGAGCGGACTGACGTAGAGCACCCGGCAGCGGTGCCGGGGATCGGCCGGGGCGGGCTCGCGGGCCAGCCGGTCGAGCGACCAGAGGAAGGCGGCGAGGGTCTTGCCCGAACCGGTCGGCGCCACCACGAGGGCGTTCCGCCCGGCGGCGACCGCCGCCCAGGCACCGGCCTGCGCCGCAGTCGGCGCGGCGAAGGCCGCGCCGAACCACTCCCGGGTCGCCGGGCCGAACCGGGAGAGCACCGCCTCGCCGGCCGACCCTCCGATGGAATCCGCCACGACCCCATCCTGCCCCCGGCCTCCGACATCCGCCGCCGCCCACCCGGTGGGTTATGTCTGCTTAAGTTGTTACAGGCGACTTGACCGTTGATTCCGTTAAGCCTTACTTAACTGCTTGCTTGCGGCAGGCAACATAAAGTAACTTCACTCGCGATGTGGCGAACGGTGGAGGGGATCGGATGGCCGTCGAGGACCGGAGGTCGAGGCCCGGCACCGATGTCCTGATCCGCAAGGTCGACAGCCATGTCGCCGCCCTCCGCACCGGGCTGCACGGCCCCGAGCTCGAGTTGGCCGAGCGGCTCGCCGGCTGCCTGCGCGAATTGGTGATCTCCACCGCCCAGGCCAGCGCGGCCGACCGGGCGCAGGTGCGCGCCGCCGTGCACTACTTCGTCCTGCGTCGCGAAAGCCAGGGCCGGCTGCTGTCGGTGCGGTCCCTGGCTGCCGCCCAGCGGCTGGTCAACCGGGCGGCACGCCAGCTCGGCCGGCCGGACCTGACGGTCGAGGGCCGACCCGGCCGCGACGCCGTGGCGCCCGCAGGACGGTCCGGCCGCGACGCCGTGACGCCCGCAACCGACATCGCCGCCCGCCCCTGACGCGCCCGGACGACGCTTCAGTCCGTCCCGCCGCAGACTGCCCCTTGGGTCACCCTGCACCCGAACCGCAACCCTGTGTGATCACACCCTGTGTAACTGCAGCCCGGTCGCTGCTGGGCCGACACCGTCCCCCCGCTCGTCCTAATGAGTTGTGGGAGTTGGCCGGTGGGTGAGGCAGACTCCTGGTGGGTAGCCGCTGGCGGATGAGCACTTGTTCGGCCTGGGCCTGGTGTGG
>NZ_JBFBAO010000048.1:0-27418 GCF_040682255.1 Micromonospora sp. NPDC051296
GCCGGGCGTGCCGGTGCGTGGCGGGCGCAGCGTGGCCACCGGGGCCGACCAGCGCAGGCGACCGGTCAACGCCCCGAAGGGCCGGTCATTCCTGGGGAAAGGATCTCCGAGCCACTCAGCCGGCGAGGCGGCGGCGGGTGGCGATCAGCTGCCGCAGCCGCTCGGTGCGCGCCCGCTGCGGCCGTTCGCGTTCGCGAACCGCGCGGGCGTCCGCCAACTGCGCCAGGAGCTGGAGGCGGCGGCGACTTCGATCGGGATCGAGCCGCGGAGTGGTCCAGGCCATACCGGGAGAGTGCCGAGTCGCGGCGGCCGAGTCAAGACGGGTTTCAGTGCCTGCACGACGACGCAACGCAGTCGACGCCGGTGGGGTCACCAGAGCGGCCAGTCGCCGCTGGTCGCCCAGCGGGTGGCCACCACGGCGGCGGCGATGCTCCAGCCCCCGGCGGTGACGATCGCCACGCCGGCGGCCACCCCCCGGTCACCGAGGCGGACCAGCGTCAGGGCCGCGAGCCAGGCCAGACCACCGGCGAGCAGGGTCCACCAGGCGTACCCGGCGAGGCTGCGGCCGAGCAGGCCGAAGAGGACCAGCCAGGCGATCGTCGCGGCGGCTCCCGCGGCGACGCCGGCACCGCTGACCGGGTTCGGCTCCCGGTAGGTGGGGCGCGGGGGCCGCCCGGAGGGGAAGAGGCCCGACGGGCTGTACGGCATCATCACTGCCCACTCCTCCCAGGCATGGACGGCTGCACTGCCCACCGTACCGACTCTGCAAGGATGACCCGGTGGGCTCGCTGACGATCGGACGCCGCTCGGCGTACGCGGTGCTGCTGCTCGTGCCGGTGCTCGCCGCCGCTGGCTGCGGGACGGGCGCTGGCCCGACGTGGGCCGACCCGACGCCCGCGGCCAGCCCACCGGCCGCCACCGTCACGCCGACCGCGACCGGCCCCAGCCCCGACGCCGCCGACCAGCCGGCAGCGTCTGCCACGCCGACCCGCGACGGGCTGCCGCATGCCTTTCCGGTACGCGCGAAGAAGGTGGCCTATCACCCGACCCACTCGGCGTACCCGGGCACGGACATCTTCGCCGACTGCGGCGAACCGTTCGTCGCGGTCACCGACGGCACGATCGGTGAGGTCAGTCGCCGGGACCGGTACGACAAGCGGGGTCCCCAGGGCCCGTACAACGGCGGCCTGTCGGTGTCGGTCATCGGCGACGACGGCGTGCGCTACTACGGCTCGCACCTGACCGAGGTGGCCGAGGGCATCGACCCCGGGGTGCGGGTGCGGGCCGGTCAGCAGCTCGGCACCGTGGGCCGGACCGGCAACGCCAACAACGTCTGCCACCTGCACTTCGGCATCTCGCCGCCGTGCCTCGGCGAGGACGGTTGGTGGATCCGCCGGGGTGTCGTCTGGCCGGCGCCGTACCTGAACTCGTGGCGGAAGGGCGGCAACCGCGAGCCGGCGGCCGAGGTGGCCGCCTGGCACCGCAAGAACGGCAGCCCGGAGAAGCCGCCCGCGCGCTGAGCCGACCCGTCGGCTGCGGCCGTCATCCGCATTTCATCACTCCGACACATTGACGGAAGTCTTATCGGTGAACTACCGTCCGCCGTAACGCCACGGAAGAGAGCGCTCTCTCAGCCAACTAACCTCACAATGACGACGAAACGCGCCGCCGCCGGCGCGGCCGGACCGGCGCGCGATGGAGGAAAGATGCGACCTCCCGTCCCACACCGCACCCACCGCCGGCTCCTGGCCGCTACGGCCGCCGCAGCCCTCGTCCTCGGCGGTCTCGCCGTCACCACCATCTCCGCCGCACAGGCCGCGCCGGTCGGCGCCGGCAGCTACACCACCACTCCGGTCGGCCCGCTCCCCAGTGGCTGCGGAAACATGACCAGCAACCCCCGGCAGTTCGCCACCGCCGAGGCTCCGCCGGGGCCGGTGCCCACCAACGACTGGTGGTCCTCGTTGCTGTGGAAGCGCCTGAACTGCTCGTTCAGCGAGCCGCTGCACGCCCACCCGGTGTCCTACCAGCCGGTCACCGACGGGCTCGGCTTCTCCGCCACCTCCACCCCCACCATCACCGGCACCGCGACCGGGGTCGGCGAGTACAAGTACCCCTACGTCGAGGACATCCGGGTCGGAGTGGCCGGGCTCGGCGCCCCGATCGTGCAGGTTGCCGACTGGACGGACTGGACGGTCACCCCGTACTGGAGCGACGGGGCACGGACGCTGCGCGCCACCATCGGCCACGGCCTGCCGTTCGCGTACTTCCGCACCAGCGGCGGTGACGCGGTGATCAACGCGACCGGCGGCAGCCCGACGGTCTGGTCCAACAGCGGCGGCACCATCGGCTTCACCGTCCGCGGCCACGACTACGTCGGGTACGCGCCGGCCGGCGCCGGCTGGACCGTCAGTGGCAACCGGATCAGCTCCACCCTCGCCGGTCGGGGCTACTTCTCGGTCGCGCTGCTGCCGGCCACCGCCGACAGCACGGCCCGTGCCCAGCTCGCCGCCAGCTACGGCCAGTACGCGCACGCCCACGTCACCGGCACTCGCGTCGGCTACAGCTACAACCAGGCGACCAGCCAGGTGGAGACCAGGTACACCTTCACCACCACGCCGCGCGAGGGCACCGAGACGCGGACCGTGGTCAGCCTCTACCCACACCAGTGGAAGGCGCTGGCCGGAGCCACCCCGATCACGCCGACCTACCCGTCGGCCCGGGGCCGGATGAAGGTACTCACCGGGGTCGCCGAGTTCCGCACCTCGATGCGGTTCCACGGCGTACTGCCCGAGTTGCCCGCCGTCGCCACCGGGGCCGGGGCCGACCTGACCACGCTGCGGCAGCAGCTGGCGGCGGTCCGGAGCAACCCGATGGACCAGCGCGGCGGGGACACCTACTGGACCGGCAAGGGGCTCGGCCGAGCGGCCCGGATCGCCGAGATCGCCGACCTGGTCGGCGACACCGAGACCCGCACCTCGGCGCTGAACGCCATCCGCGCCACCCTCAACGACTGGCTCACCGCCTCGCCCGGCGAGACCCAGCGCCTCTTCTACTACGACCAGCGGTGGGGCACGCTGATCGGCTACCCGGCCTCGTACGGCTCCGACCAGGAACTCAACGACCACCACTTCCACTACGGCTACTACATCGCCGCCGCCGCGACGCTGGCCAAGTTCGACCCCGCCTGGGCCCGCCAGGACCAGTACGGCGGGATGATCGACCTGCTCATCCGGGACGCGAACAACTACGACCGGGCGGACGCCCGCTTCCCGTACCTGCGCGACTTCGACATCTACGCCGGGCACGACTGGGCCTCCGGGCACGGCGCGTTCGCCAGCGGCAACAACCAGGAGTCGTCGTCCGAGGGGATGAACTTCGCCAACGCCCTCATCCAGTGGGGGCAGGCCACCGGCAACGCCGCCGTCCGGGACGCCGGTATCTACCTGTACACCACCCAGGCGGCGGCCATCCACGAGTACTGGTTCGACGTCAACGACGAGAACTTCCCCGCCGCGTTCGGGCACAACAACGTGGGCATGGTCTGGGGCGACGGCGGGGCGTACGCCACCTGGTTCAGCGCCGAGCCGGAGATGATCCAGGGCATCAACCTGCTGCCGATCACCGGCGGTCACCTCTACCTGGGCTACCACCCGAACTACAACTCGATCAAGTACGCGGAACTGGTCCGCAACAACGGCGGCGAGCCGACCGTGTGGCAGGACCTCCACTGGCAGTTCCTGGCGCTCGGCGACGCCGACTCCGCCCTGGCCAAGCTACGCGCGAACCCCGGTTACACCCCGGAGGAGGGGGAGAGCCGGGCGCACACCTTCCACTGGATCCGCAACCTGGCCGCGCTGGGCCGGGTCGACACCGGGGTGACCGCCGACCATCCGCTGGCCGCCGTCTTCAACCGGGGCGGCGCCCGCACGTACGTGGCCAGCAACATCTCCGGTACGCCGCTGACCGTACGGTTCTCCGACGGTACGCAGCTGACCGTGGCTGCTGGGCGCACCGCCACCAGCGGCGCGCACACCTGGAGCGGAGGCAGCGGCGGCGGAGGCGTCGAGCCCACGCCTAGCCCCACGCCCACGCCCACGCCGACCCCCACGCCCACCGACCCACCGCCGCCGGGCCAGCCGATCCGTTACCTGCTGTCCGGCGGCGGACTGGGCGCGGCCGGCACCGGCGGCACCACCTCGGTGGCCAGCGCCGGGGGCGCCAACTACGACGGCACGCCGCGCAACCCGGTGGTGTTCACCGCGACCGGGCTCAACCTGAACCACACCGGTGGGCAGACCACGTTCGACCTCTTCCTCGACGCCGGCAGCGCGGTGGGCAACGGGGTGCAGGCACGCATCTCGTACGACCTGACCGGCGACGGGAGCTGGGAACGGGTGGAGACGTACCGCTATTTCGCCACCGACCCGCTGCCCGG
The DNA here is from genome assembly GCF_040682255.1 of Micromonospora sp. NPDC051296. Taxonomy (NCBI): domain Bacteria; kingdom Bacillati; phylum Actinomycetota; class Actinomycetes; order Micromonosporales; family Micromonosporaceae; genus Micromonospora; species Micromonospora sp. NPDC051296. Next base: position 4,436 of record NZ_JBFBAO010000048.1, read on the forward strand.
TTGGGAGCACTACACCCAGTCCGCCGGGCTGCACTCCAGCACCGGCTCCCTCGGTAACCTGCGCGGCGGCACGGTCCGGGTGGAGGTCTGGTCCGCGATCGGGGCCAATCCCACCACGCTCGGTGTCGGCGACCGCTCGGTCGTCCGGCTGCCGTACAGCTGATCCGTTCCCACCACCACCCCCGCGCCGCCGGTCGTACGCGCGACCGGCGGCGCGGGCGCGTAGGTTGCAGGGCATGAGCGAGCGCCAGCGAGCGAAACGTCAGCTGAGTGCCCTGGCATCTCATGGCGGCAGACAGCGGAGCGGAGTGCCGGCATGAGCCGGGATCCGATCGCCGACCTGCGCCGGATCGCCTTCCTGCTGGAGCGGGCGAACGAGGCCACCTACCGGGTCCGCGCCTTCCGGTCGGCGGCGAACGCGCTGGCCGCGCTGCCGAAGAAGGAGGTGGCCGAACGGGCCCGCGCCGGCACGCTCACCGAACTGACCGGGGTCGGTGACGTCACGGCCCGCTGCGTGGCCGAGTCCCTGGCCGGCGAGGAACCGGTCTACCTGCGCCGGCTGGTCGCCACCGAGGGCAGCGATCTGGACGCCGAGGCCACCAACCTGCGTACCGCGCTGCGCGGCGACTGCCACACCCACTCGGACTGGTCGGACGGCGGGTCGCCGATCGAGGAGATGGCGCTGGCCGCCGTCGAGCTGGGTCACGAGTATCTGGTGCTGACCGACCACTCGCCCCGGCTCAAGGTGGCCCGTGGGCTCACCGCGGACCGGCTACGCCGCCAGCTCGACCACCTGGCGCGGCTGAACGAGGCGCTGCCGGAGGGATTCCGGATCCTCACCGGCATCGAGGTGGACATCCTCGCCGACGGTTCCCTGGACCAGGACGAGGAGCTGCTGGCCCGGCTGGACGTGGTGGTCGGGTCGGTGCACAGCGGCCTGAACGACGACCGGGCGAAGATGACCCGCCGGATGCTGACCGCGATCGCCAACCCGCACCTGGACATCCTCGGCCACTGCACCGGCCGGATGGTGTCCTCCCGCCCGGCCGGGGTGACCGGGCCGGGCGACCGGGGACACCGCGCGCGGACCCGCGCGGAGAGCGACTTCGATGCCGATGCGGTCTTCGCCGCCTGCGCCGAGCACCGCACCGCCGTGGAGATCAACTCTCGTCCGGAGCGGCAGGACCCGCCGAAGCGACTGATCCGGCGGGCGTTGGAGGCCGGCTGCCTGTTCGCCATCAACACCGACGCGCACGCCCCCGGTCAGCTCGACTGGCAGCGCTTCGGCTGCGAGCGGGCGGCCCGCTGCGGCGTCTCCGCCGACCGGGTGGTCAACACCTGGACGGCCGACGAGCTGGTCTCCTGGACGCACGCCTGAAATCGGGCCCGGCGGCTCAGCGGGCGGCGGGCTCGACGGCGGGTGCCACCGGGGTGCCCGCACCGGCCGCGATCGGCCGTCGCCGGCGGCCGATCAGGCCCTGCGACACGGCCACGCCGACCAGCACGACCAGCGCACCGACCGGCTGGTGCCAGGTCAACCGCTCGTCAAGCACGACGGCACCGATCAGCACCGCGAAGACCGGAATCAGGTAGGTCACGGTGGACGCGGTGGTCGCGCCGACGATCCGGATGTTCCGCAGGTTGATCACGAAGGCCAGTCCGGTGCCGAGCGCGCCCAGCGCCAGCACGGCACCGAGCACCTTGGGCGACAGCGCGGTCGGCAGCGGCGGCGCCCCGGCCACCAGCGGCGCCACGACGGCCAGCTGGACCGTGGCGACCACCAGCTGCGCGGCCGACAGGGACACCCCGGACAGCGCGCTGCCGGCGATGAACTTCTTCTGGTACGGGATGGCGAGGCCGTAGCAGGCCGCCGCCCCGAAGCACATCAACTGCCCGACGAAGTGCGCCCCGCCGACGCCCTCCCAGACGCCGAGCACCACCATCACGCCGACGAAGCCGAGCCCCAACCCGACGGCGCCCCGGGAGGTCAGCCGTTCGGTACGGAAGGCCAGCACCGCCAGCGGCAGCACGATCAGCGGGGTGGTGGCGTTCCAGATGCCGGCGAGCATCGACTCGACCCGCTGCTCGCCATAGCCGAACAGGGTGAACGGCAGGGCCACCCCGAAGGCCGCGATCACGCTGAGGTGGGCCCACACCCGGGGATCCCGGGGCAGCCGGTCACGCAGCACGGCGAGCACCACGAGCAGGGTCAGCGCACCGGAGGCGACCCGGTAGAGGGTGAGGTGCAGCGGGTGCAGCTCGGCCACGCCGACCTTGATGAACAGGAAGCTGGAGCCCCAGATGGCGGCGAGGGCGACAAAGCCGGGCAGCCAGCTCCGCAGAGCCGGCCGGTCAGGGGTGAAGTCCGCTGTCACCCCTGACACTCTGCCCCTGGCGTACGACAAAGTCCCGCGGTTTTCGGCCACCGTGTTGCGGACCACAGCTGCCGGTCCTGCCGGCCGGGACTCGGCCTCCCGCCGGCTCCGGCCCGAGCGGGTTGAACACGGCAAACAGGGTCAACACGACGGCGGTGGGGTCACGTAGGGTCGCAGCGTGGGACGAATCGATGACCTCGCGAACCGCTACGTGGCCGACTGGGCCACGCTGAGCCCGGCCGGCGCCACCTCCGTCGGCATCGCCGGCTACGACGACAAGTTGGACGACCTGTCGCCGGACGGGTACGCCGCGCGTGCCGAGCTGACCCGGCGCGCCTTGGCCGACCTGGACGCGACCGAGCCGGACACGGAGGCCGAGCGCACCGCCCGGGAGGCGATGCAGGAACGACTGGGCCTCGACCTGGCCCGGTACGAGACCGGCGCGACGACCAGTGAGGTCAGCGTCATCACCAGCGGATTGCACGACATCCGGATGATCTTCGACCTGATGCCGACCGAGGGTGCCGAGGCGCAGGCCAACATCGCCGCCCGGCTGAACCTCTTCTCCGGGGCGCTGGAGGCGTACAAGACCACGCTGCGCGAGGCGGCGGCCGCCGGACGGGTCAGCCCGCGGGCGCAGCTGCTCGAGGTGGCCAAGCAGTGTGACGCCTGGGTGGACCCGGACGGTGACAACATCTTCCACGGGCTGGTCGAGCGGCTGGGTGCCGACGGTGCTCTCGGTGCCGACCTGCGCCGGGGTGCGGCGGCGGCCACCGCGGCGACCGCCGAGTTCGGGCAGTTCCTGCGCACCGAGATGGCCCCGCACGGCCGGGAGAAGCAGGCCGCCGGTCGGGAGCGCTACGAGCTGGCCTCGCAGTATTTCCTGGGCGCCCGGGTCGACCTCGACGAGACGTACGCCTGGGGGTTCGCGGAGCTGGCCCGGCTGGAGGCCGACATGCGCACGGTGGCCGGGCAGATCGTCAGCCCCGGCGCCACCATCGACGAGGCGGTCGCGGCGCTGGACGCCGACCCGGCCCGCACCATCCGGGGCAAGGAGGCCTTCCGGGACTGGATGCAGGCGCTGGCCGAGCAGGCGATCAGCGACCTCAACGGCACCCACTTCGACATCCCGGAGCAGGTTCGGCGCATCGAGTGCATGCTCGCGCCGACCAGTGACGGCTCCATCTACTACACCGGCCCCAGTGAGGACTTCACCCGGCCCGGCCGGATGTGGTGGGCGGTGCCGCAGGGCGTCACCGACTTCTCCACCTGGCGTGAGGTGACCACCGTCTACCACGAGGGGGTGCCCGGTCATCACCTTCAGGTCGGGCAGACCGCCGTCCGGGCCGAGCTGCTCAACCGCTGGCAGCGGCTGCTCTGCTGGGTCTCCGGGCACGGCGAGGGTTGGGCGCTGTACGCCGAGCGGCTGATGGACGAGCTGGGCTACCTGGAGGACCCGGGCAACAAGCTCGGCATGCTGGACGGCCAGGCGTTCCGGGCCGCCCGGGTGATCGTCGACATCGGCATGCACCTGGAGCTGGAGATCCCGAAGGACAACCCGTTCGACTTCCACCCCGGCGAGCGCTGGACGCCGGAGCTGGGCTGGGAGTTCCTGCGGGCGCACTGCCGGGTGCCGGACGAGATGCTGCGCTTCGAGCTGAACCGCTACCTGGGCTGGCCGGGGCAGGCACCGTCGTACAAGGTGGGCGAGCGGATCTGGCTCCAGGCCCGGGATGACGCCAAGGCCCGCAAGGGCGCCGACTTCGACCTGCGCGAGTTCCACCGGCAGGCGCTCGACCTCGGCGCACTCGGGCTCGACCCGCTGCGCCGGGCGCTGGCCCGGCTCTGAGCCTGGGCGCTGCGCCGCGCCGTGCGCCGGCCGGTGGCTGACCGTGGAGGGGGCGGGCCCGTACGGACCCGCCCCCTCCGCATGCTCCTACGGTTCAACCGGTCAGCGCTTCTCCGACTCGTCCTGCGCGGGCCGCTGGCCCGGCACCGTCGGCTCGTCGGACTTCCAGTTGGTCGACGCGGGCGGGATCTCGTCGGTCAACGGCCCACCCTCCGGCTCGTCGTCCCGCACCGCCGGCTGGTCGACGCGGGTCGGCGTCGGGTCGGCGGCGTGCCGGGCCACGGCGGCCGGGGCGGCGCGGCGCGAGACCAGCAGTGCGACGGCGATCAGCACCAGGCCCAGCACGGCGATCCCGATCGGCGCGTACACGCCGAGGATGGTGAGCTGACTGCGGCTCGTCTTGGCCCGCTCCACCGAGGACGCCACGGTCTCGTCGTTGTAGGAGAAGTCCGCGTCCAGCAGCGTGACCGGGGTGCCCACGTTCGGCACCAGCACCTTCTTCTGCTGCTCCCGCACGTTGACGTAGGAGCCGGTGACCGGGTCGACCCAGACCGTACGGGTGTTGCTGTAGACGACGTCGCCCGAGGTCGCGCCCGGAGCGAGCGCACCGAGCAGCACAGCGACCCGGTCGGGGGCCAGCGCCAGCTTCTCGTCGGTGATGACCTGCTCGTAGCGGTACGCCTCAAGGCCGTTGACGTCCTCGGTGCCCTTGTACTCGGCCATCCGGGTCTGCCGCAGGTCCCGGTCAAAGACCTCGTAGTTGCCCTGTGCGGAGTTGAACGGGAACTTGTAGACCTGCCCGGCGAACGGCACCTTCTCCGCAGCGCCGCTGTCGTCGAGGTACTGCTCGTTCCACTCGACGGCCGCTCCGGAGACCCGGTCCAGCGCCAGCTCGGCACCGTACGCGCTGACCAGTTCCTTGGTGTCCGTCCGGTCGACGGTCTGGCCGACCCGCCAGACCACCGTGTCACCGGCGAGGTCGCCGCTGAGCGCCGCGGTCTTCGCGCGCTCCGGCGTGACCAGGACGGTGGACTTCAGGTCGGCCCGGTTGATGGCGACCGCGCCGTTGGTGATCTGGAGGAACGTCGCGCCCTTGGCCTCGGCCACCGACGTCGACGGATCCAGGTCGTAGGGCAGTTTGGTCATCGCGGGCTTGACGACGAACACCAGCCCGGCGGCCAGCGCCAGGAGCAGTACGCCGCCACCGAACAGCACGGCACCCACGGCGCGGTGCTTCATGTTTGCCTCCCTGAGGAGCTCATTTTCGTCGGTATCGATCAGTGAGATGGCCGCGAGGTTACTCCTTGGTCACATAGCAACGCGACCCCCGGTCAGCTCTGATTTCTTCACCGCGTCGGGCTGTCGCCCCACGGTCCTACGCAGTACGAGCACGAAGTTCCAGGCCACGACCTCACGGACGCCGGGCACCCGGATCACCCACCGGGCCCACCACGGGTGGTAGCGCGGCAACGCGTCCACCACCTCGACGTCGCCGTTACCTCGGGCCCAGCGCAACGTGTCGGCGATCGAGACCGGGAACAGCGTCTCGCGGAACCGGTTCTTCGGCGGGCGTCCCATCCGTCGCTCGTAGCGGCGGCGGGCCCGATGCCCCCCGAGGTAGTGCCACGGCGCGGTCTCGTGCCCACCCCAGGGCGACAGCCACGGGGTGTACGACACGAAGAGCAACCCGCCCGGCCGGGTCACCCGCACTATCTCGTCGAGCATCCGGGGCGGCTCGGCGACGTGCTCCACCACGTTGGACGAGAACGTCACGTCCACGCTGCCGGTCCGTACGGGCAGCGCCGTGCCGCTGCCCCGCAGCATCCCCGCCACCGACTCGCCGGCCGCGGAGAAGTCACCGACGTCCGGGTCCAGCCCGACGTACCGGGCACCGGCCGCACGGAAGGCCGCCGCGAAGTATCCCGGCCCGCCGCCCACGTCGAGCACCGTCCGGCCAGCCAGCTCGGTGTAGCCGGAGACCTGCCGTACCGAGTCGGCGGCCAGCAAGCCGTAGAAGTGATCGGGGTCGGTCTGCTCGACGAGGAACGCGCGGAACAGGCTCACCGAGCGGCGCAGGGTGGCGAAGCGACGTCGTGCCGCCCGAAGCGTCCGGTCGTCCGCTGCCGTCACCGCGCCACCGTCCCGTCCTCGCCCGTGCCTCCGGGCGACGCCCGCGGCCCGCCGGATGTGCCCGGCGTCACATCATGCGGGATGGGCGGATCGGGCCGCACACCGGGGACGGGCACCACCGCCGCGACCACCGCGCCGATCGCCACCAGCATCGCCGCCTGCACCCAGGAGCTGTACGCCCAATCCTGCCCGTGGCCCCGCAACCGGCCGGCCACCGCGGACGCCGTCGCCACGGTCAGCCCACTCAGCACCACCACCGGCAGGGCCCGCACGGCCAACTGCCGCAGCAGCATCGCGGCCAGCACGATGGCCACCGGAAGCACCCCGCCCAGCACGGCGAGCAGCACCACCAGCAGCACGCCGATCGCCCAGGCCGGAGCCTCGGCCGGGATCGCACCCGCCCCGCTCGCGCCCGCCCCGGCCCGACGGCGCACCGGCCAGGCGGCCAGGATCAGCACCCCGATCGCCGTCACGGCACCCGCCACCAGAGCGCCCTGGTACGTCCGGTCAGGCGCGAAGACGAGTCGTACCTCGCCGCCGGAACCCGACGGCAGCACCCACGCCTGCTGCCATCCGTCCACCCGGGCGGTGGCCAGCCGCGCACCGTCCAGGGTGGCCGTCCACCCGGCGTTCGCGTTCTCCGGCACCACCAGCAGCGCCCGCTCGCCCGCGGCGACCCGCACCGTGCGATCGGTCGGCGCCCAGTCCAGCACGGTGACCTCCCGGTGCCGGGGCGCGGCGGCGCCGTCGTCGTCCGGCCGCAGGGCCGCGTCCTGCACGACGAAACCCTCCGACGGTGTGGTCGCCAGCCGGTGCCCGCCGGCCGGTAGGTCCAGCACCGCGCCTCCGTCGCCGCAGACGCGGACCGGCACCAGCCGTCCGGCCAGCACGTCGCCGAGGGTGGCGGTGACCGAGGTGTCGTACCGGAAACCGTCCAGCTCGACGGTCGGCCCGTCGCCGCACCGTTCGACCATCCGGGCGTCGGCGTCGATCGGCCTCAGCAGATTCGCCAAGGCCGGGATCTCCACCTCCGCGATGCCCGCGGTGGCGGACCAGCCGTTGCCGCGCCGGTCGGCCACCCGGTGCTCGGTCTCGCGCACCACGATCTCGATCCGGTCGGTAAGCACCGCCGGGAAGCGGACCGTTCCGTCGGCACCCACCGGCACTGCCACCTCACCGCCCGGTGTGTGGATCTCGACCTGTTGCGGCAGCGAGCCGACCGGCGACGACGCCGCCCGCAGCCGCAGCTGGTCGATCCGGCGCTGGCCCGACCAACTCAGCCGCAGGGTGGGACGCAGGTCGCCGCTGTCGGCGAGCCAGGCCGTGCCCGGATCACCGTCGATCGCCGCGTACGCCGCCACCGCCGGATCCCCGGTCAGATGTGACGAGGCGGTGGCCGTCACCTTCACCCCGGACAACTTCAGCTCGGCCCCCGGACGCGGCACCGCGCGCAGCTCCATCCGGTACGTGCCGGCGGCCGGGTTGCGGAACAGCCGGTCCAGGCCCAGCGGCTCCTCACCGACCCGGGCCAGGAACCGGTCGCAACGGATCACCATGTCGGCCGCCCGGGTCGGCGTCCCGGCCCCACCGTTGCCGGCCGCCGCCACCCGGTCCGCACCGTTCGCGGCGGTCGGATAGCACGCCGGCCGGTGCGCCGGGCCGCGGCTGAACGCCCAGCTGACCGGGCCCGACAGTCCCTCCGGCAGGTCGGTCGGGACGCGCAGCGCGCGATGCGGCTCGCTGTCCGGGATGGACAGATCCCGGATGCCGACGCCGCCGTCGAGCCGGCCACCGGCCACCTCCAGCACGGTCACCCGGACCCGGCTGGTCGACCCGGGCAGCGTGTAGTACGAGTGGCCGCCCAGCGTGGGGGCCACCTCGTGGTCCACCGAGCCCCGATCGGTGGTGAGCCGGAACCGGGTCACCGGCCAGCCCACCGCGAGGTCGTCGACAAACGCCAGCCGCACGTTCTCCACCTGGCGCGGGGTGTCCAGGTCCACCTGGAGCCACTGCCCGATCGGCCCGACCAGCGGAGCCGAGTGCCAGGCGGTGCCGTACTCGCCGTCGACCGCCGCGAACGGCAGGTGCGACGGGTCGGCCGGGCCCAGGGTGTCCACGAAACTCACCGCCGAGGATGCGGTCACCTCGCGTACGCCCTGGTAGGTCGCGGTGGTCTGGTGCCGCTCCCCGGCAAAGGGCAGCAGGTCGAGGGCGACCCGGCCCTGCCGCCCCGCCTCGTTCGCGGTCAACGTCTCGGACAGGTTGTCCCGGACCCGGCCGATGTCCCGTTCCCGGCGACGCAGGCCGTCGGTGACGATCCACGAGTCGCCGGTGGCGTCCGGGGAGTCCGCCCGGTCGCCGGTGAGCACCACCGGCCGGTCCCGTTCCACCACTCCCTGCTCCAGCAGGGGCAGCAGCGACTCGGGGCCGCCGCTGACCGTGGGCACGTCGGCGGTGAGCACCGCCGAGGCGGCCGGCACCGGTCGCTGCACCTGGTACACCTCGATCGCCGGCAGGGTGCCGGCACCGTCGTCCACCGGGCTGCCGGGCGTACGGGACAGGGCGTCGGTGGTGCCGAAGGTGGCCACCCGGGCGATGCCCGGCGAGTCGGCCAGGGACCGGCGCACCACGGCCACCGGCGGCGCGTCCACCTGCGTCCGATCGATGTCGTTGCGCAGCACCAGGTGCCGGAACCCGGACCGGGCGAGCAGGTCGGCCAACCCGGTGGAGCCCTGTCCGCTGGCCAGCACCTCCTCGACGGTGTCCATCATCCGGGTGTTGCCGGCGGAGCCGAGCGGGATCTGGTGGCGGACCGCCCAGGGCGCACCGGCCAGGGCCTGCAACGGCTCGTCGACCGTGCGCCCCCACTCGTACAGCGCGAAGCCGGAACCGGGCACCACCAGGGTGCGGGCCAGCGCGTCGCGCTCGGCCAGCCAGGTCGCCGCGGCGCGCCAGTGCGGCGGCAGGTCGGACCAGCCCGGGCCGGGACGCAGCAGGCCCAGCCAGGCCGGCGCGGCGGCGCCGAGCACGAGCAGCAGCACCGGTACGAAGACCAGTGGGCGCAGCCGCATCCCGGGCCGGCGCCGGGCCAACGCGTGGTGCATCCGGGTGGCCACCGCGTCGACGCCGTGCGCGAAGCCGAGCATCAACGGAAGCCGCAGCACCGGGTCGAGCTTGTGCACGTTGCGGAACGGGGCCAGCGGGCCGTCCAGCAGGTTGCGGACCAGTTCGGAGATCGGACTGTCCACCGCGCCGACGTAGCCGACGGTGAGCAGGGTCAGCCCGGTGAGGAAGCCGGCCACCAGGAACCGCCGCTCGGGCAGCAGGTTGCCGGCCAGCCCGGCCAGGCCGATCAGGGCCACCACCGCGGTGAGCGCCATCAGCGCGGGGTGGTCGATCAGCAGCCACCCGGCCGGCCACCAGGGCTCGCCCTGCACGATGTACGCCACCCACTGGTTGGTGCCGCGTACCGCCTGGAACAGCGAGGCCACGGCGGTGGTCGTGGTGGACGACTCGATGTAGTCCAGGAAGGGGAGGCTGTACTGGCCGAGCAGCAGCAGCGGCACGATCCACCACAGGCAGACCCCGAGCACGCAGACGCACCACCAGGCGACCAGCCGCCCGTGCTGCGCGTCCCAGCGTCGGGTGAGCAACCAGACGCCGGGCAGCAGCAGGGCCAGCAGCACCACCGCGGCGTTGATCCCGCCCATCCCGAGCACGGCCAGCGCGGAGAGTGCGGCGGCCCGGCGCGCGGAGCCAATCCGGCGTACGGAGACCAGCGGCAGCAGGACCCAGGGCAGCATCGAGGCGGCGAGCGTCTCCGAGGAGAGCGCGCCGACCTCGGTGAGGATGCGCGGGGCCAGCGCGTAGCCGAGCGCCGCCGCGTACCGGGTCGGTTCGGTGCCGATGTTCAGCGCCCGGGCCAGCCGCAGCAGTCCGTAGAACGCGGCGGCGAGCAGCAACGCCGTCCACAGCCGCTGGGTGATCCACGGCGGCACGCCCAGCAACTGACCGGCGGCGAAGAACGGCCCCATCGGGAAGAGGTAGCCGTACGCCTGGTTCTGCAGCTCCCCCGAGGTGGCCTCCGGATTCCACAGGTGCAGGGCCCGGGCCATGAAGTGGATCGGGTTGGCGGCCAGGTCGAGCTTGGTGTCGAAGGTGACCTGGCCGGGCCGCTGCCCGAAGGCGATCGCGGTGAGCAGCAGCAACGACAGCGCGGTGCCGGGTGACCGGCGCAGCCGCGCCAGCACCCGGCTCATCGGCGACACTCCGGGGGCAGGCAGCTCAGGTCGGCCAGCGCCGAGAAGAAGATCCGCCGCATCCCGCCGGGCTGCTCGGTGACGAACACCCGCCCACCGGTGACCTTCGCGATCGCTTTCAACTCCTCGGGGTCGATGTCGCCGCCGAGGCCGATGAAAATGATCGGCAACGGCCGGCGTGGTTCCTGCAACCGCTCGAGTTCGGCGAGGAAGGCGGCCCGGCCGATGCTGTCGTCGTCCTCGTTGCGCCCGTCGGTCATCACCAGCACCAGGTTGATCCGCCCCGGCGTCCAGTTGCGCCGCGCGTCGCGGTACGCGGCCAGCGTGCTGTCGTACAGGCCGGTCCCGCCCTGCGGCTTGACCCGGACGGCGGCCAACTCCTCGGCCAGCCGTTTCCGCTGGGCGCCCAACGGTCCCACCGGCAGGATCTCGCGGTAGTCGCTTTCCCCGTCGACCTTCGTGGCGAAGACCCAGATGCCGAGTTCGCTGTTGTCCAGCAGCAGCGCCGCGCCCTCCTGGGCGGCCCGGACGGTGGCGTCCAGCCGGGTTCCACCGCCGGGCACCTGCGCGGCCATCGAGCCCGACACGTCCAGCAGGGTGAGGATCCGGGCGCTGCGTTGCACGCCGCTCCAGCCGGTGAGCACGTCGGTGACCGTCTCCTCGGCCGGCAGCGGAACCGGCCGGCGTTCCTCCGTCCGCAGCCGGTCGTCGGTCGGCATGGCCGGCGGGAAGCCGGACGCGGTCCGGAAACCGTGGCCGGTGAAGATGTCCCGGGACGCGGCGGTGAGCAGCCCGGCGAGGAAGTTCGCGGCGGCCTCCCGGGCCCGCCCCTGGGCGGAGGGCAGCACCACGTACGGCAGGTCGAGCCAGGGAACCGCGATCTCCGGGTACGCCGCGACGAGCTTGCCGGAGCCGGCCAGCGCGTTGTGTTCGAGCACCGCCTGCTCGCTGGCGGCGACCACGTCGGCACGTCCGGGCAGGTCACGGCCGGGGGTGAGCGGGCTGGCGTCCTCGGCCGGGCTGAACGTCCGCTCGGCGAGGCGACGCAGCGTGGCCGCCACGGTCGCGGCCGAGTCCCGGTTGTCGTCGGCCAGCACCCGGACGCCGAGCAGGGCACCGACGCCGGCCGGATCGGCCGCCGGGTCGGGCAGTCCGACCTGGACCCCGCGCGCCTTGGTGCCGATCAGCGACGACCAGGTCAGCGGCTTGGCCGGCCAACCCGAGCGGCGTGCGACCCGCTCGGTCACCGCCAGTACCACCGGGGTGCTCGCCACCGACGTGCCCTGGCCGGGCACCTCGAACGCACCCACGGCCCGGGCCCGGCGCAGCCAGAACGTCGACTCCGGCAGCCAGGCGTCCGCGACGTCGACGCCGTCGGCCAGTTCCCGGGCGACGGTGGCCGATGGTCGGGCCTGCACGTCGACCGACACGCACGGTTGGCTGCCGGCGTTCGCCCGGGCCACCCGGTCCACCGCCGGTGCGATCACCGGAGCGGCCACCACCCGCAGCCGGACCTGTTCGGCGCAGGCCGGCGTACCCCGGTCGGCCCGCACGTACGCGACCACCGCCCAACCGGCCAGCAGCAGCGCCAGTGCGGCGCTGAGCAGCACCACCGGCGAACGACGGGACAGGGCGCGCGCCGGCGCGGGACGGTCGGCAACCACCGCCGCCTCACCTCCTCGTCACCCCTGCGGACGACGTTCCACCCGCAGGTCACACACTGACTGCGACTGAAGTCGGGGCACCGGGCACCGGCCACCGCACGTAGTTGCGCTGCACACCCTGCCAAGGTTTCCGCCTGCCGGCAAACCCCCGATCGATGAGCCGTTATCGGATCGTCGCTGCCGGATCCACCCATTGCGCACCCGGGCCGGGCCGCCCTAGGGTGGCGCGATCGTGCTCACTTACTCATCGGTAGGAGCAGCGTGGACAACTCCGGCACCCCCTCCCGCCACGTCCTGTTCCTCAACTGGCGCGACACCACCAATCCCGAGGGCGGCGGTTCGGAGGTCTACCTCGAGCGGATCGCCGCCGAACTGATCACCGCCGGTCACCGGGTGACTCTGCTCTGTGCCGCGCACGGCAACGCCGGCCCGACCGGCACCACCGACGCCGGCGTACGCGTGCTGCGCCGCGGCTCGCGGATGACCGTCTACCTCCGCGCGGCGTTGACCTGCCTCGCCGGCCGGTTCGGCCTGGGTCCGTTGAGCCGGCGCGGTCTCGGCCGGCCGGACCTGGTCGTGGACGTCTGCAACGGCGTGCCGTTCTTCGCCCCGCTCTACGCCGGACGGCCGGTCATCGCGCTGGTGCACCACGTGCACCGGGAACAGTGGCCGGTGGTGTTCGGTCCGCGAATGTCCCGGCTGGGCTGGTGGATCGAGTCCTGGCTGGCGGTGCGGCTGTACCGCCGATGCCGGTACGTCACCGTCTCCGAGGCGAGCCGGTCCGAGCTGACCACGTTGGGCGTGGACGCCGAACGGATCGACGTGGTGCCCAACGGCACCTCCCCGGTGACCGGCCGGTCACTGCCCCGGACGTCCCATCCGTCGCTGCTGGTGCTCGGCCGGCTGGTTCCGCACAAGCGGGTGGAGATCGCCCTGCGGACGGTCGCCGAACTGGCCACCGAGTTGCCCGAGCTGGAGCTGGTGGTGGCCGGGCAGGGCTGGTGGGAGGAGCCACTGCGCGAGCTGTCCGGCTCGCTCGGGATCACCGACCGGGTCCGGTTCGCCGGCTTCGTCAGCGAGGAGAAGAAGCACGAGCTGCTCTGCTCGGCCTGGCTGGCGCTGACCCCGTCGGTCAAGGAGGGCTGGGGACTGACCATCGTGGAGGCCGCCGCGCGCAGCACCCCGACGGTGGCATTCCGCTACGCCGGCGGGGTTGCCGAGGCAATGGTCGACACCCAGACCGGCCTGCTGGTCGACGACGAGCGGGAGTTCACCACGGTGGTCCGGGAACTGCTCGCCGACGACGTGCGGCGTAAGGCAATGGGCGAGGCCGCGCTGGCCCACGCCGCCCGATTCACCTGGGCCGCGACCGGCGCGCGGTTCGCGCAGCTGGTGGCCCAGGTGACCGTCCGCACCGGCTGACCGCCTCTGTCGAACCTGGACACGACGAAGGGCGTCCGCGAATCGCGGGCGCCCTTCGCTTTGTTCGAGGTCAGCGCGTGCCGTACAGCGGGGCCTCGGTCTGCTCGCTCACCTTGGAGTTTGCGGCCTCCTTGGCGGACGGGCTGAGCACGTTCGCCAGACCGACGCTGCCGAGCATGCCGAGCACGACCCCGAGTACCCCGACGGCGACGAACGCGGGCAGGTTCCTCATCCACCTTCTCCTTCCGCGGGACTCGCGTGCCGGGACGCTACCACGCGGTAGCACAATCGCGCAGCGCCCGAAACACCGATGGCCAGCACCACCGTTCCGGCCAGTAGATGGGCCAGCCCGACCGGGCCGGGCCGGGCCGGTGGGGGCGGGGGGGTCCACGCCGGATTCTCGTACAAGGTCAACTCGCCGCCCGCGTACGCCGGTCGGAGGCCGGCCAACGTCGCCGGGTCCGGCGTCGGACCGGCGGCCCGCTGCACCAGCACCCACCGGGGGCCGGCCGCCGCCACCGGCTCACCCGCCGCGAGCAGCTCACGCAGCCGGGCGGCCCGGGGATCCTCGCCGGCGACCGCCGTGCCGCCCACCCGCAGCGTGTCGTCGATCAGCACCGGCACGCCGAGGTACCGAGGCGCCGGGTCGATCACCACCTGGCCGTCGTTCCATGCGTAGCTCTGATACTCCTGGAACGGCAGCGAGACCACCTCACCCGGTTGTTCGTCGACCAACCGGGCCACCGTCGCCCAGTCCGCCGGCCAGGTCACCGGGCGGAGCCGCCCCACACCACCGAACGCCAGATCGGGCAGGACGGCCACCGGCAACAACGCCGCGCCGACCAGCAGCACCCGCCCGGTGGCCGCGTCGAACCGGGCCGCCAGACGCCCGGCGAGCCGTTCCGCCCCCAGCGCCCCGGCGACCGCCAGGGCCAGGGCGTACGGCACCAGCAGCTTCTGCCCGTCGCGGAGCAGCCCGGCACCGGGCACGTCGGCGACCAGCCAGCCGAGCAGGGCCGCGCCGCCGGGCAGTACACCGAGCGCCGCCGCCAGCCACGACCCGGCCGCCAGCAGGCCGAGCCGGGCGACCATCGACCCCGGCCAACGGCGCCGCAGCAGCGGCACGCCGTACCCGGCGACCGCCAGCACCAGCACCGTCGCCAGTGGCACCAGCCACCCGGCCCGGGACGCCGGGGTGGCCTGCCCGTTCCAGATGCCACCGGTGCCGGCGAGCGACACCAGCGGACCGGCCCAGTTCTCCGCACGCGCCGCGAAGACCGCCACCCCGGCCGGGTCGGACCGGCCATCGCCGTGACTGGTGAACCCGGCCACCAGCCACGGCGCGTTCAGCAGCACCGTGGCGCCGACCCCGATCGACACCGCGCGGGCCGCGCCCCGGTACCGCCCGGCCAACAGCACGGTCACCACGACCAGGGCGAGCAGCCCGCCGGTCGGTGTGATCGCCGAGACCGCCGCCGCCAGCAGCAGCCGGCGTAGGGCACCCCGCTCACCCGCCCGTACCCCGAGCGCCGCCCGCACCAGCCACGGCAACGCGGCGTACGCGACCAGCAGCCCCCACTGCCCGATCAGCAACCGCTCGGCCAGGTACGGCGCCCAGGCGTACCCGAGCGCGGCAACCACCCGTACGGCCACCCGATCGGTCGGCACCAGCCGTGCGGCGCCGAGCGCGGCCAGGTAGACGATCGCCACCAGGACCAGCCGTTGCAGCAGCCACCCCGGAACCAACTGGTTGGCCAGCGCCACCACCGCGTCCTGCGGGACGGCCCGGGGCAGCGCCGTGACCGGGGCGATCACCTCCCAACCCAGCGCCTGCCGGGGCACGAACACCATGTCGTAGCGCAGCACGTAACCGGGCCAGGCCAGCGGCGCGAGCACCACCGCCGTCACGGCGGCGGCCACCGCGTGTGGCACCAGCCGTTTCCGCATCCGTCGACCTCACCACTGCCGGGCGCGGCGACCGGCCGCGCTGGTGGCGGCCACTGTACGCGCCCGGTTTCCGCGCCGGGTCGACCGCCGTCGAACCATCCATTGACCTGATAGGAGGTGCGGTGACCGGTGTGGCAGTCTTCCCGCCATGACATCGACGGGGGCGGACGAGACCATGGCGCCCGGCCGGATCGGCTGGCTGGCCAGGGATCGGATCCGGGCGACGGCGTTGGCGATGATCGCGCTCAGTGTGTTGTGGCGCGCCCACGTGGCGTCCCGCGGCTTCCTGGCGGCCGACGACTACGTGCTGATCACCCAGGCGGCGGAGTCCGACCTGACCGTCGGACATCTCTTCTCGCTCTACAACAACCACCTCATGCCCGGTGGACGGCTGCTCATCTGGCTGACCACCGAGTACGTGGGGATGGCCTACTGGCCGTACGTGCTGCTCATGGCGATCGGCCAGACGGTCCTCGGGATCGCCTCCTTCCAGCTGCTGCGCCGGCTGCTCCAGCCGTCCTGGCTGCTGCTCCTGCCGCTCGGCGTGCTGCTGTTCAGCCCGTTGACCCTGGAGGCGACGACCTGGTGGGCCGTCGGGGTCAACATGCTGCCGATGCAGATCTCCATGGTGCTCGCGGTCAGCGCGCAGGTCGGCTACGTGCAGACCCGGCGCAAGCGGCACCTCGTGACCCTGGCGCTGGCCGTCCTGCTCGGTCTCTTCTTCTTCGAGAAGTCGATCCTGGTCGTGCCGCTGGTCTTTCTGCTGACCGCCGCCTTCTACGCCGAGGGCGGCCCGGTCCGCACCATCTGGACCACGATCCGCCGCTGGTGGCCGTCCTGGTTGCTGCTGACCGTACTGTCGCTCGGCTTCCTCGTGGCCTACCTGGGGGGTTCGGAGTCCTCGGTGCGCCGGCCGGAGTCGGCGGGCGAGGTGTTCTCGTTCCTGACCCAGATGCTCGGGTCCACCGTGATACCGGGCCTGGTGGGCGGGCCGTGGCAGTGGTTGGGGGCCGGTGACGGCGCACCGGTCGCCGCGCCGCCGCAACTCGGTACCTGGGTGGCCTGGACGATCGTCGTCGCGCTGGTCGTGGCGACCGTACGCCATCGGCGGCGGGCCGGCCGCGCGTGGCTGCTGCTCGGGGCGTACCTGGTCCTGGTGGCGGCGATGCTGGCCGCGACCCGGCTCGGTTCGGCCTTCAGCGGGGTCGCCGGCGGCGTGCCCCGGTACGTCAGCGACGTCGTCGTGGTCGCCGCGATCTGCCTCGGTGTCGCGGTGGTCGGGCTGGCCCGGCCGCCCCGGACGGCTGGTGAGATCGACCCGTCCGCCGCGGACGGGCAGCCGGCGACGCCGACCGATCACCGGGAGCCGGTGGACGAGGAGACTCGGGACCAGGTCGCGCCACCGATCCCGGTGCAGCCGGTGACCACCCCGGCTGTGCCGACCGCGCCGCCTGCGCCGGTGAGGTCCGCACAGCCGGCGCGGGTGGTGTCCCGGCCGGGCGTGATCCACGCCGAGGCGCCGATCGACCCGGAACCGGATCCCGTTCCGGAGGCCCCGCCCGAGCTGATTCCGGCTCCCGGTCCGGATGCCGCCGCCACCTCGGCAGCCGGACCCGGCCCGGACCCGGCCTCCCATTCGGATCCCGAACCGGCCACGACACCGGATGCCGTCCCCCCGTCGCGGGAACCCGACCGCTCGCCGCCGAACGACCCGAGCCGGCCGGCGCGGCCGGCCCAGCCAGGCACGACGGCGTCCGGCCCGGGCGAGCCGCCCAGGCCCGGTCTGCTCGGCGCCCTGCCGGAGCGCTATCGGGAAGCGGTGAACGTCGCGCTCGCCCTGGTGCTCGTGGCCGTCTGCCTGGGCACCGCGTGGACCACATCCCGGTACAGCGACGAGTGGGCGGCGAAGTCCGGCAGGTCGTACATCGACACCGTTCGGATCGAGATGGCCAGCGCGCCACCGGGCACGGTCTTCTTCGACGACCCGGTTCCGGACAACGTCGTACCGCGGCTGTCCTCGCCGTACAACATGCAATCCCGGTTCTTCCGGGCCTTCGGCACCCGTCCCACCTTCGTGGACGAGGCCGACCACGTGTCGGTGCTCGACGGACTCGGTCGCATCCACGTGGCCACGATCATCGGCAGCACGATCCAGCCCGGGCCGCAGGAGGGCTGCGGCTATCTGGCGGCCACCGGCCAGACCGTCCGGATGCCGCTGAACGAGCCGCGCGACGAGTGGCACTGGGTGGTCCGGATCGGCTATCTCAGCTCGGCGGATGGCACCGCGACGCTGAGGTTCGGCAGCGGAACCGCCGAATTCCCGGTCAAGCGGGGCCTCAACCAGCGCTTCTTCCGGATTATCGGCGGCGGGGACGCCGTGGAACTGACCGTGACGGGCGGCGACGTGTCGCTCTGCACCAACGAGATCTCGGTCGGGAACCCGGCACCCAAGCCGAAGTAGACCCGGAATGGGCCGGCGGGGCGTGTCCCGCCGGCCCCGACCGGTCACTCCGGGCGGAACAGCACCGAGTTGACGTAGCGCGGACGCGGCCAGACGACCCGGCGGGCGAAGCTCTGGCCGACCCGTACGATCGCCTCGCGCTGGTGCCGACCGAGGTCGAAGTCGGCCAGCGGCACCCACTCGCGGTCGGGCAGCACGTACCCGCGGTAGCCCCAACCGGTCAGCAGTTCGAGCAGTGGCTCCACCGGCTGGATCCGCTCCTCCACCTCGACCAGCAGCACCGGGCGATCCCGGCGGAGCGTCTCCGCCGCGCCACGCAGCGCCGGCAGTTCATGGCCCTCGATGTCGAGCTTGACGAACCGCACGTCGGTCAGGCCGAGCGAGTCGAGGGTGATCCGCCGGACCGGCACCGGTACGCCCTGCGCCGGATCCTCCAGGGACGAGGTACCGACGATCGCCCCGCCCTCGGGGAGGTAGAGCGTGGCGGTGCCGTCGTGGTCGGAGACCGCCGCCTCGACCACCTCGACGGTGGGGAACGCCGTCCGGAGCTGCCGGGCCAGCGGAGCGGTGGGCTCCACCGCGACCACCCGGTCAGCGTGCCGGAGCAGCCGGGCGGTCCACGGGCCGTACCACGCGCCCACATCGACGGCGGTGCCGCCGGCCGGGACGAACTCGGCGAGCCGGGCCAGTTCCGGCTCGACCCGCGGGTAGGCGCGGCGGATCGCCCCCGCGAGCAGTCGCTCGGGAAGCACGGCCGCCAGGCCGGAGGTCGCTGCGGGGGCCAGCTTCGTCGATGCCATGGGGCAGCACACTAGACGTTTCCGCGTCGCAGGGGCAGGGGCCACCGGTGCGGGGCTGTCGAGACGCTCGACCGGCCGGTACCGTCTTGCCGGTCGGGCCGGGGTGTACCCGACGGAATCCGCCAGCCCGGGACGATGCCCTTTGCGGTCGGGCTGGCACGACGCGGAGTGGCATGACGCAGACGACGGGCAGGGACGCCGCCACGGTGCGGCTCGGCGCGGCCGGTGCCGCCGTCACCGTCGCCACGCTGGTGACCAACGCGCTGGCGTACGTCGTCCCGGTCCTGGGCGCCCGCCGGCTCAGCGCCGCCGACCTGGGCGCGCTGGCGACGGTGCTCGCGTTGGGCGCGATCGCCGCGGTGCCCGGGTTCGGCCTACAGATCGCGGTGGCCGCGCATCGGGCCCGATGGGGCGGTGGTGGTGCCGGCCGGCTGGGGCTGCGCACGGCGGCGCTCACCGCCGCGGTCGCCGTAGCCGCGGCACCGGTGCTGACGTTGGCCCTGCGGCTGCCGGTCGGGCTGACGCTGCTGCTCGCGGCCAGCACGTTCGCCACCGTGCTGAGCGGCCGGTGGCTCGGCGAACTCCAGGGTGACCAGCGCTTCCTGCGACTCGCTGTGGCGATGGCCGTGCTGGCCGCCGGTCGCTACGGCGGGCTGATCGTCGGGCTCGTGCTCGGCCGGGGACCGGTCGCCTGCCTGCTGCTGGGTACGCTCACCGGCCTGCTCGCCCTGCCCCTGCTGGCCCGCCTCGCCACACCCTCGACGGCCACGCCACCGAACTCGGCCACGCCCCCCACGACCACGCCGTCGGACACGACCACCGGTCAGGAGCCGGCCGCACCGGGCCAGGGCGTCCCGCGCCGGCTGGACGCCCGGCAGGTGATGACCGCGTGTGGCGCGACGCTGGCGATGCTCACCATCTCGTACGCGGATCTGATCCTCGCGCGTCAGCTGCTTCCCGCCGCCGGCTCCGGCGCCTACGCGGTCGGTTCGGTACTCACCAAGGGTGCGCTGTGGGCGCCGCAGGTGGTCACGCTGCTGGTGCTGCCCCGGCTGGCCCGGGGCGACCGCCGCGCCCGGCTGGTGGCGCTGGCGCTGATCCTGACCTGCGGGGCGATCCTCGTCGCCGCCTCCGCCCTCGGCGGCGAGCTGGCGTTCCGACTCGCCGGTGGCGCCGACTATCTGCACCTGGCCGGCTCGGCACCGCTGTTCGCCGCCACCGGAGCCCTCTACGCGGTGGTGTTCATGCTGGTCAACGACCGGGTGGCAACCGCTGCCCGATGGCCGGCCGCACCGCTGTGGGTGGCGACAGTCGGCCTGGCCGTGGCCGCCACGCTGATCGCGCCACGCACCGTGACCGGTGTGCTCGCCTGCGCGCTCGCCGCCGCCACCGTGACCGCCGTGACGATGGCCTGGCTCGTCTTCCGCCCGACCCGACGCTGACACCCGCGACACTCGGCCAATACTGACCGTAGTCAACCGGGGAGCCACGACAAGTCCATCCGCGCTCAGGCTCCCCGCCGGCCGCCGCGTTGGCTACCGTAGTTGTCTTCCGGGCGGGGGGCCCGGCTCCGCATGCGGTATGTCCCTAAGAGGTAGTTGTGACGCTGTACGGCGAAGAACGTCCGCCCGTCGACGACCGGCCCACCGTGCAGGTGGCGGCGGTGAGCTGGCCCGTCGAGGAATCCGTGCAACCGGCACCGGTTCCCCCACCGGGTGGCGAGCGCCCCAGGTCCCGCCGGTTCCGGCTGCTGCTCGCCTCCGGAGTGGCCACAGCCGTGCTCGGCTCGGTCGGCGCGGTCGCCGTCTGGGCGTACGCCGGTGACGTGCCGCGCGGCACCACCGTGCTGGGCACCGAACTCGGCGGACGTAGCCGGACGGACGCGGCACGGGAGCTGCGGGCGCAGCTCGACCGCCGCGCGGCCGAGCTCACCGCCCCGATCCAGGTGCGTGTGGGGGAGCGGACGGCCGAGATCAACCCGGCCGATGTCGGGCTCACCGTCGACGTGGACGCCACCGTGGCCGCCGCAGCCGCCGCCAACGCGCACGCCGTGGATCGGCTGGTCGGCTCGCGGGAGGTCCAGCCGGTGGTCTCGGTCGACGTGCCGAAACTGGAGGCCGCGCTGGAGAAGCTCGTCGGCGACCAGGGCCGGAAGATGACGATGCCGGCCATCACCTTCTCCGGCACCACGCCGAAGGTGCGCTACCCCAAGCCGAGCCTGGCGGTCGACCCGGAACACTCCGCGCAGGTGGTCAAGGAAGGCTGGCTCAGCGGTCAGCCAGTGACCGTGCCGCTGGTGGAGAACCACCCGGCCACCTCCGCCGACGACGTGGACCGCATGGTCGCCGAGCTGGCCAAGCCGGCGGTGGCGGCACCGGTCAAGCTGACCACCGACCGGGGGTCGGTGAACATCCCGCCGCAGGCCATCGCCAAGGGACTCCGCTTCAAGGCCGACAAGACCGGCAAGCTCACCCCCAGCGTGGACGTCAAGCAACTGCGGGCCGCGCTCGGGAACAAGCTCGACGCCGTCGAGGTGGCGGCGAAGGACGCGCGGATGACCATCTCCGGCGGGAAGCCGAAGGTGATCGACGGGCGAGCGGGGCAGCAGGTGGACACCAGCGACCTCGGCCGCGACCTGCTCGCCGTGTTGCCGCAGAGCGAGGGCCGTACGGTCTCCGCGAAGCTCAAGCCGGTCGACCCGAAGCTCACCGCGGAGAAGCTCGCCGGTCTGGGCATCAAGGAGAAGGTCTCCTCCTTCACCACCAACTTCACCGGTGGCCTCTCCTCGCCGCGCAGCCAGAACATCGTGACGATCGCCAACGACGTGAAGGGCACCGTGGTGCTGCCCGGCGCGACGTTCTCGCTCAACGGCCACACCGGGGAGCGCGGCTACGCACAGGGCTACCGCGACGCGCCGGTCATCCTCGACGGCAAGCTGGTTCCGGGGGTCGGTGGTGGCACCTCGCAGTTCACCACCACCCTGTTCAACGCGAGCTACTACGCCGGCCTGCAGGACGTCGAGCACAAGCCGCACTCGTACTACTTCAGCCGCTACCCGGCGGTCATCGAGTCGACCATCTTCTGGCCCAACCTGGACTTCAAGTTCCGCAACAACACCGAGTACGGGGTGCTGATCGACACCTCGTACACGGCCAGCTCGGTGACCGTGACGATGTGGAGCACGAAGATCTGGGACAGCGTCAAGACCGAGTACGGCCCCCGGCGGAACATCACCTCGCCCAGAACCGTCTACCTGGAACCCGGCCCCCGCTGCATCCCCGCCAACGGCAGCCAGGGCTTCACCCAGGACGCCTTCCGGGTCATCAAGAAGGACGGCAAGGTGGTCAAGCGGGAGAAGTTCACCTGGACCTACGACGCGGAGCCCCGGTTCATCTGCGCCAAGGAGCCCTCCTCCTCCTGACGTCCGTCCCACACCAGGCTCGTCGCGGCCCCGCCGGCTCCCCGCCCGCGGGGCCGTTTCATGAGGTACGCCCACCAGCCGCACCACTGAGCCACCATCCCCGCCGACCGGGCAGCCCGACGAGGACCTTGCCCTCGACGCGGTAGCTCGGACGCCCGCCGGCACTGCCAGCGCCTCGTGACACCTCGCGGCTCCGCCCAGCTGGGCTCGGCATCGACCGCAGGAAGGACGCCGACGCCCGGCACCGCTGCGGAAGGTGGCATTCGCTGTTCGGCATCTCGGATGCCGCCCCAGAAATGTGGCGGCCGACGGTCTTCTGAGCCGGCTACAACGGGAGGTCGCCCCACGAGACCCATCTCCACCGGACGCATTGGCGCCAACATCGGGCAGCACGACAGCGCCCGCCCCGCAATGCGACGCCGTCTGGGCCCGGCGCGCTGCGGATTGGTTGTGGGAATGCGTTGAGGGCCACCCCTAATTAGGGGTGGCCCTCAACGAAAGAATGTCCGGCGGTGTCCTACTCTCCCACACCCTCCCGGGTGCAGTACCATCGGCGCTGGAGGGCTTAGCTTCCGGGTTCGGAATGTAACCGGGCGTTTCCCCTCCGCCATGACCGCCGTAACCTTATCAACATATCAAACAACACCACACCAAC
>NZ_JBFBAO010000049.1:0-26685 GCF_040682255.1 Micromonospora sp. NPDC051296
CGTGCCCAGGGCGTCGAGGCGCTGGCTCCAGAAGCCCCGGTAGCGGTCCAGCCAGTGGTCCAGCTCCTGCAACGGTGTCGGATCGACGGCGTAGAGCCGCCGAGTGCCCTGCGGGCGCACGGTCGCGAAGCCGTTCTCGCGCAGCACCCGCAGGTGCTGGGAGACGCCGGGCTGGGAGATGCCGAACTCGCGCTGCACGATCGCGCCGACCTCGCCGGCCGACATCTCGCCGTCGGCCAGCAGCTCGATGATGCGCCGGCGGACAGGGTCGCCCAGGATGTCGAACGCGTGCACGGGTACGACAATATCAGACAGGGGTTATAGAAGCGGCAGGTTCGGCTGTCGTTGTTCCGTCGACGCCGATCCAGATCGCCGGCCGGCGATGAGCACGGGTGGTGCCGGGAGGGGGAATGGTGTTCGGACCGGAGCACGCAGAGGTGTACGAGGCGGCGTACCGCGGCCGGGGCAAGAGCTGGCAGGCGGAGGCGGCCGACGTGGCGGACCGGATTCTCGCCGTGCGTCCGGGGGCGACCCGGCTGCTCGACGTCGGCTGCGGCACCGGGGCGCACCTGGAGACGTTCGCCGGCCGGTTCGCCCACGTCGAGGGCGTGGAACTGGCCCCGCCCATGCTGGAGCTGGCCCGTCGCCGGCTGCCCGAGGTGCCGCTGCATGCCGGTGACATGCGCGACTTCCGTCTCGGCGTCACCTTCGACGCGGTGACCTGCCTGTTCACCGCGATCAACTTCCTCGGCACGCTGGCCGAGATGCGGGCCGCCGTCGCCGCGATGGCCGCGCACCTCACGCCGGGCGGCGTGCTGGTGCTGGAGCCGTGGTGGTTCCCGGAGCAGTTCATCGACGGTTACGTTGGCGGCGACCTGGTGCGGGAGCCGGATCGCACCGTGGCCCGGGTCTCGCGCTCCACCCGGCAGGGTCGGGTGACCCGGATGGAGGAGCGTTGGCTGGTGGGCGACGCCTCCGGAATCCGTGAGTTCAGCCAGGTCGGCCTGCTCACGATGTTCACTCGCGAGGAGTACCTGGAGGCGTTCGCCGCCGCTGGCTGCGAGGGCTCGTACGAGGCGGGCTGGTTGACCGGCCGAGGGCTTTTCGTGGCTACCCGTACCGGTGGGTACGCCACCCGGGGAACGGGCTGACCGTATCGCCTCCTCGGCGTCGAACCCCCACTTTACGGAGCGTCGAACCGGCCGATAGGACGGTGACCGCGCCATTGTTGGCGTGTCATTGTCGCATTGGCTGCAACCAATTCGCAAGGTGCCGGAAATTTGCGTGGCAAGACGGATTGGTCCCGTTTCGTTGGCAGATATGAGTCGGAAATGTTACCCGACTCGCCGGGTGCGGCCTTCTCATCCGAGGAGCGACGTGACACACACTGACGCACGACCGCACCAGCTGCCAGCACTTACCGGATACCGCTTCTTCCTCGCCCTCACCGTGGCGACGGTTCACCTCATCTTCACCTCCCAGCTCTTCGCCAACGACGCGCTGCAACTCGGGTTGGGGCTCACCACCCCGCTGGCGTCGGCCGCACTGGCCACCTTCTTCACCCTCAGCGGGTTCGTCCTGACCTGGTCGGCGCCATCGGGGGACACGGCCAGGCGGTTCTGGCGCCGCCGGTTCTGGAAGATCGTGCCGCTGCACGTGCTCGCCTGGGGCGTCGCCGTGGTGTTCGTCCTGGTCGCCACCGCGCCGTCACCGGTCAGCGGCTTCTCCGCCGACCTCGAGCCGGGACCGGCGGTGGCGAGCCTGCTGCTGGTGCAGGGCTGGGTACCTTCCTGGGACTACCTGTTCTACCTGAACGCGCCGGCCTGGTCGATCTCCACCGAGGCCTTCTTCTACCTGCTGTTCCCGTTGCTGCTGCCGCTGGTCCTGCGCATCCCGACCGAGCGGCTGTGGCGGTGGTGCCTCGCGATCGTCGGCGGGATCCTGCTGATCTCGGCGCTGAGCCCGCTGCTGCCCGGCGCCCCCCAGCTGAGCTGGCTGCCGTTCAACCTCAACGAGTACTGGTTCGTCTACACCTTCCCGCCGGTGCGGCTGCTGAACTTCCTGCTCGGCATGGTGCTGGCGCGGATCGTCCAGGCCGGGCGGTGGCGACGGGTCGCCCGCTGGAAGCTGATCACCGGAACGATCCTCGCCTTCCTGGTGACGCCGATGCTGCCGTTCACCTTCATCTTCAGTGCCGCGCTGTTCCTGCCGCTGTTCGCGCTGGTCGCGAACCTGGCCCAGGCGGACCTGGAGGGCCGCGGACGGGTGCTGCGCTCCCGTGCGCTGGTCCTGCTGGGCGACGCGTCGTACGCGCTGTACATCATCCATTTCCCGATCATGCTGATCATCCGGCACCTGGTCGGCGCGGACCAGCGGTTCGGCGCCGGGGCGGGCTTCCTGATCGCCGGCGCGATGCTGCTGGCGTCGATTGCCGTCGCGATCGGCCTTCACCGGTGGGTGGAGGAGCCCCTGCGCCGCCGCTACGCCAAGGCCCGCACCGCCGGCCGTCGGCCCGACCTCGATTCCGGCCCCGCCACCGTCCTGCCCCAGCAGGCCTGACCGCACCCGCCTTCCCGGCCCGGGACGCCTCACGGGCCGGGAAGGCGGGTGCCGCACCCAGGCCCTCGGCCCAGGCCCTAACGGACGACCAGCCCGTCGTCGGCCTGCGCCGTCCACCACGGGTTGCGCCGGGCCCACTCGACCGTCGCGTGCAGGCCGCTCTCCAGGGGCGTCTCGGCCCGCCAGCCGAGCAGCGCAGCGGCCTTGGCGCAGTCCGGAACGCGGCGCGGGATGTCCTGGTAACGGGCGCCCAACCCGGCCCCGGTGTCCGCCGTCAGCGCCGGTACCGGCACCCCCGCCACCACTCCGGCCAGCCGGATCGCCTCGGCCACGGTCGTCTCCACGCTGCTGCCGATGTTGAAACACTCGCCGACCGCCCGGGGGTGCGCGGCCGCCAGCAGGGTCGCCTCGGCCGCCTCGTCGACCCAGGTGAAACAGCGGGTCTGCCGGCCGTCGTCGTACACCACCGGCGGGTCGCCCCGCAACAGCCGGGCAATCGTCCGGCTCAGCACGTACGCCGGCCGCTGACGCGGGCCGTAGACGTTGAAGTAGCGCAGCACGGTGACCGGCAGGCCCTCCTGCCGGTGGTATGCGAACGTCAGGTGCTCCGCCGCCGCCTTGCTCGTCGAGTACGACCACCGGTCGGTCGCCGTGCTGCCGAGCACCCGGTCGTCGTCCTCCCGCCACGGCACCCGCGGGTTGCGCCCGTACACCTCGCTGGTGCTGGAGACCAGGACCCGGGCCCCGGCCCGCAGTCCCGCCCGCAGCGCGTTGCGGGTGCCGTCCACGTTGATCTCCACCACGTCGAGCGGCCGGGTGAGGTAACGGTCGACGCCGACCACCGCCGCGAGATGGTAGATCTCGTCAACGCCGGTGGCGGCGGCCGCCAGCGCCCCGGCGTCGCGGACGTCGCCGCGCACGTGCCGGACACCGGCGGCCACGTCGGCCAGGTCCGGCGGCGGATCGGCGGGATCGTAGACGACGACCTCGTCGCCGCGCCCGATCAGACGCTGTACGACGTGACCGCCGACGAAACCGAAGCCGCCGGTGACCAGAGACCTGGGCACTGTCTCACCTCCCGATACCGCGATAGGCGAAGCCGAGCCGATGCAGCTCGCGGATGCGTGCCGGCGCCAGGTGCATGCGCCCGTCGAAGACCAGGCAGGGGCTGTCCACCCGATTGGTCAGGGCGCCGAAGTCGAGTTCGTGGAACTGGCGGTGCCCGGCCAGGAAGGCCAGACAACCCGCCCCGGCCACCGCCTCGTCCAGGCTCGCCGCCGGGGTGAGGTCGAACCGGGCCGCGATCTCCGCCGGATCGGCCAGCGGGTCGAAGACCCGGATCCGGAAGCCGGCCTCGCGCAGCGCCGACACCACCCCCCGGACCGGGGTGTTACGGACGTCGCCGGTGTCGTTCTTGAACGCCGCGCCGAGCACGGCGACCGTGGTGTCCGACCGGTCCCGGCCGAGCTTGAGCAACTCGTCGGCGATCAGCGAGGCGGTGTAGCGGGGCATGTCGTCGTTGACCGCCCGGGAGGTCTCCACCGTACGCAGCGGCACGCCCCGGCTCCGGCCGTCCCGCCAGGCCATCCACGGGTCCTTGGTCAGGCAGGAACCGCCGACACCCACCCCGGGCATCAGCAGGTTCACCATGCTGCCGCCCTTGGGCAGGGTGTTCGCCGCGCCGATCACGTCCAGGACGTCAACGTCGAGCGCCGCGCAGTACCGCGCCAACTCGTTGGCGATCGCCACGTTCGCGTCGATCCACCAGTTGGTGGCCAGCTTGACCACCTCGGCAGCCTCGGCCGACGGCACCTGGTGGACGTCGACGCCCAGGGCGGAGCGCCAGAAACGTTCGGCCGCCGCGGCCGAACGGGGACCGATCCCACCCACCACCACCGGGAGGGCGCGCACCTGGGCCAGGGCCACCCCCTCGGCCAGCCGTTCCGGGCAGAAGGCCAGCCCGAAGTCGCATTCGCGCACCAGCCCACCGCGCTCCAGCAGGGGCGCGACGAGGGTCCGCGTGGTGCCGGGGGAAACCGTCGACTTGACGATCACCAACTGCCCGGCGTGCAGCCGCCCGGCCATCTGCTCGCAGGCCGCCACGAGCTGGTCGGTGACCATCTCGCCACGCGGGTCGGTCGGCGTGCCGACGGTCACCAGCACCACGTCGACCCCGGTCACCGCGTCGTACGACGTGCTCGCGCTCAACCGTCCGGCGGCGGTGAGGTCGGCGACGGCGGCGGCGAGGCCGGGCTCGGGCAGCCGGCAACGGCCGGCCCGCAGGTCGGCGACGGTGGCGGGGTCGCTGTCGATCGCCACCACCTCGGCGCCGCGCTCGGCGAGAGCGACACCCAGGCAGGTGCCGACGTAGCCGGCGCCGGCGACGGCGACCCTCAGCGGGGACGCCCGGCCGAGGTCGGGAACTAACGGCATGATCGCCCGGCACCGCCTTCCTGTTCGTGGCCTCGTGGTTCCGTCACCACCGTGCGGAGCTGCCCGTACGGCCGGGTCAGGCGGAGGCCGCAGTGGCCAGCGTGCGGCGACCGAGCGGCCGGGACCGTCCCGACCAGCGGCTCGACCCGGACCGCCCGGTGAACGTCTCGACCAGCCGGCACACCGGTCCGATCGCCAGCGCCGGCGGGTCGGTGGGCCGGGGCGGTTCGACCTCGATCCGGGCGCTCGCCCGGCCGTCGCGGGGCAGCAGCAGGTCCGCGGCGCCGACCAGGTAGCTGGTGGGCTCCTCGTCGACGAGGGCACGGGCCACCGTGCTGTGGCTGCGGACCAGGACCGCCCGGGCGTGGTACGCGCCGGGACGGGCCACCACCGGCACGCCCGCGCCACCGGCCGAGACCGCCCAGGCCGTCGGCGAGTCGGTGGCCTCCCCCTGGGGGCGCAGGCCCACCAGGACGAGGTCGCCGGGTGCGCTGTCCGGCAGGTGCAGCGTCAGCCGGGGGCGGATGACCTCGCTGGTGACCTTGCGTAGCGACTCCGCCAGTACGTGGCAGGGCCGCCCGGCCAGCAGCCGTGCCAGCTGGCGGAAGTGCCCCGGCGAGGTACCGACGAGGCGGGAGAACTGGGTGGTGAACGTGCCGGCGCTGGTGTAGCCGACGTGACCGCTGATCGCGGTCACCGTGAGGCCGGAGTGCAGCAGCATCCGGCGCGCCTCCGCCATCCGCAGCGCGGCGAGGAACCGGGCCGGGGTCATCGAGGTCACGTCCCGGAAGAGCCGGTGAAAGTGGAACGGGCTGAAGGGGACCACCCGGGCCAGATCGGCCAGCTGGAGTGGCTCGGCGAGATGACCCCGCATGTAGTTGATGGCCCGCGCCGCGGCAGCCTCGCGGGAGTGGTCGATCGTGCTCCGCGTAACGCCTGGCGTCGATTTCACAAGAACTCCCTGGGCAGTCGTTCGGGCACCGTAGTGGAGTGTGCGGGGTCGTCCTTGAAGTTTTCTTGATGCCCAGGGTGCCGTGGTTGTCCCGCAATTCGGGAACCAGCCGAGCAAGATGAGAGAAGTAACTCCGATGACCGCCGTGAAACATGGTTTGGGTACTGGCACGGCGACGAAGGCTCCGGTCGGGGGGCCAGTTTTTTCGTGGAGCCTATTTGTCAACCGGGCCGGACTCATTGCAGATGACGCGCGTCAGGAGTACGCCATGCCCGTCAATTGGCGAACCATTCGTCAATACCTTCTGACACCGGCAATGGCCGAGACCAGCTTCGCCACCCGAGGTTTCCAGGCTCGGGACGAGGCCAGCCGCGAACGGCTGGAGTCCGCCGGCGCACACTTCCTCACCGGCTTCGGACATGCCATGGGCGAGCGCGGTCCCGCCGAGACCACGGACCGACTCGAGACCGTCGAGCGGGACATGCGCGGCTTCGCGTACGAGGGCGCGGCGATGGGCTTCGCCATCCTGGACGGGTTGACCGGCGGCAGTCGGGTGGCCCGTTTCCTGGCCGGACCGGCCGACCGGCACGTCTACATGGTCCACGTCGGAATGGGCTGGGCGATGGCCCGGCTGCCGCGCTGGCGTCGGCGGGCCGTCCAACCGACCGACCGCCTGCTGGGCTGGCTCGCCCTCGACGGGTACGGCTTCCACCAGGCCTACTTCCACACCGCGCGCTACGTCCGGGAGCACCACCGTGGCCACGTCGGGCCGTGGCCGGGAGATCCGGCCGGGCGGTGGACCGGCCAGGTGGTGGACCAGGGCATCGGCCGGGCGCTGTGGTTCGTGGCGGGTGCCGACCCGGACCGGGTGGCCGACACGGTCGACCGGTTCCCCGCCGAGCGGCGCGAGGACCTGTACAGCGGCACCGCGCTCGCCGCCACGTACGCCGGCGGCGCCCCCCGCGAGGCGTTGCTCCGGCTGGCCGAACTTGGTGCGGCCTACGCGCCGGCGATGGCCCAGGGCAGCGCGTTCGCGGCCCAGGCCCGGGGGCGCGCCGGCCTGACCACGGAACACACCGGGGTCGCCACCGAGGTCTTCTGCGGCACGCCTGCGGCGCAGGCGGCGAAGGTCACCCAGACCGCGCTGGACGGCCTCGACCACGACGGGCCGGTCCCGGCCTACCTGGTGTGGCGGCAGCGGATCGCCGAGCAGTTCGTGACCTTGGGGAGGTGCTGACCCTTGTCGGCAATATTGAGAATGCTCCGCCGGCAACTGGCCGGGGTGGTCGCGCTGGTGCTGCTCATCGGCACCTACGTGGTCGTCCGGCTGCCGGAGGCGAGCGCCGACGAGCGGCGTGAGATGTCCCAACCCTACCGGTTCACGCCCCTGTCGCTGTCCATGCCGGGCGGTCTGCCACAGCAGTCGATCCGCCAGGTGAACGGCGCGTACCAGCACCTGGCGGCGTGGATCTCCTCGGTGGGCGCGGGCATCGCGATCAACGACCTGGACGGCGACGGGCTCGCCAACGACCTGTGCATCACCGATCCCCGCATCGACCAGGTCGTGGTGTCTCCGGCACCGACCGTCGGCGCGGACCGCTACCAACCGTTCGTGCTGGACCTGGCACCGTTGCCGACCAACCCGCACATCGCCCCGATGGGCTGCCTGCCCGGCGACCTCAACGGCGACGGCCGCACCGACCTGCTGGTCTACTTCTGGGGCCGGACGCCGGTGGCGTTCCTGGCCCGGGCCGACGCGACCGGCCTGTCCCGGGACGCCTACCAGGCGGTCGAGCTGCTGCCCGACCTGGTGCCCGCCGGAGCCACCTACACCGGCCCGAAGTGGAACACCAACGCCGCGACGCTGGCCGACTTCGACGGCGACGGCAACCTGGACGTCTACATCGGCAACTACTTCCCGGACAGCCCGGTCCTCGACCCCGGTGAGAACGGCGGGGTGGCGATGAACCGGTCGATGTCCAACGCCCTCAACGGCGGCGAGGACCACATGCTCCGGTTCACCGGCGGCACCGCCGGCACGGCGCCGAGCGTCTCGTACGCCGAGGTGCCGGACCTCTTCGCGACGGACGTGTCCCGGGGCTGGACGCTGGCGGCCGCCGCCAACGACGTCGACGGCGACCTGCTCCCCGAGCTGTACATCGCCAACGACTTCGGGCCCGACCGGATGCTGCACAACCGCTCGGAGCCGGGCAAGATCGCCTTCGCGCTCGTGGAGAGCAAGGGACTGCCCGGGTTGACGCCCAAGTCCAAGCGGGTCGGGCACGACTCCTTCAAGGGCATGGGCGTCGACTTCGGCGACCTCGACGGCGACGGACTGTTCGACCTGTACGTCGGCAACATCACCACGTCGTTCGGCATCCAGGAGAGCAACTTCGCCTTCATGAACACCGCCAAGGACGTCGACGAGCTGCGCGCCGCGCTGCTGGACGGGACGGCGCCGTGGAAGGACCGCAGCGCGGAGATGGGCCTGGCGTGGAGCGGCTGGAGCTGGGACGTGAAGATCGCCGACTTCACCAACCGGGGCCGGCCGGACATCGTGCAGACGGCCGGCTTCGTCAAGGGCGAGGTCAACCGCTGGGCGCAGTTGCAGGAGACCGCCACCGCCAACGATGAACTGCTGGCCAACCCCCGGTGGTGGCCCCGGGTCGAACAGGGCGACGACATCGCCGGAGGTCAGCACCTGGCCTTCCACGTGCAGAGCGCCAACGGCCGGTACGAGGACCTGAGCGTCGAGCTCGGGCTCGCCGACCGGGTGCCCAGCCGGGGCATCGCCATCGCCGACGCCGACGGCGACGGCCGGCTCGACTTCGCGGTGGCCCGGCAGTGGGACGCGCCGGTCTTCTACCGCAACGACAGCCCGGACACCGGGGCCAACCTCACGCTTCGGCTGCTGCACGAGCAGGAACCGGCCACGGACCCGCTCGCCGGTGCCGGATCGCCGGTGGTCGGCGCGCAGGTCCGGGTGAGCACGCCGGACGGGCGGGTGCTGATCGACCGGGTCGACGGCGGCAGCGGCCACTCCGGGCGGCGCAGCAACGAAGTCTCGGTCGGCCTCGGCAACGTGACCGGTCCGGTCACCGTGCAGCTGAGCTGGCGCGACCGCAGCGGCACACCCCGGGAGCAGGAGCTGCGGCTCACTCCCGGCCGACACACCCTCGCCCTCGGTACCCAGGCTCGGGAGGTCTCGCGATGACGCAGCAACCGATGCAGAAGGACCCTCGGATCGTCACCGCGCTGCGCAGGTTCGCCATCTCCATCACGGTGCTGAACGTCTTCGGGTACACGGTGCTCGGGTTCGAGCAGGCCTGGGCCTGGCCGCTGATCGCGGTGGCCGTGGGCTACGGCGTCGAGATCCTGCTGGAGACGATCGGCGCGCGGGCCGAGGAACGCCGGCCGCGCTATCTCGGCGGCGGCGTACGGGGATTCGTGGAGTTCCTCTACCCCGCGCACATCACCAGTCTCGCCGTGAACATGCTGCTGTACGTCAACGACCGCCTGCCGGTCATGCTCTTCGCGGTGGCCATCGCGATCAGCGGCAAGTGGCTGCTCCGCGCCCCGGTCAACGGCCGGCTGCGGCACTTCATGAACCCGTCGAACTTCGGTATCGCGATCGTGCTGCTGCTGTTCCCCTGGATCTCCATCGCCCCGCCGTACCAGTTCACCGAGAACCTCACCGGCATCGGCGACTGGATCGTCCCGGCGGCGATCGTCGTCCTCGGGACGATGCTGAACGCCAAGCTCACCGGCCGGATGTGGCTGATCGCCGGCTGGCTCGGGGTGTTCGTCCTGCAGTCGGTGTTCCGCGGTCTGGTGCTGGACACCTCCATCCCGTCCGCGCTGGCCACCATGACCGGCGTGGCGTTCGTCCTGTTCACCAACTACATGATCACCGATCCGGGGACGACGCCGTCGAAGCCGCTGTCGCAGTTCGCGTTCGGTGGCGGAGTCGCCCTGGTCTACGGAGTCCTGACCGGCGCGTCCATCGTGTACGGCCTGTTCTTCGCCACCGCGATCGTCTGCCTGATCCGGGGCGGCTTCCTGTGGTCGCTGCACGCGGTGCGGCTCGCCAACCGTCCGGACCCGGCCGGCACCGGCGCCCTGGACGGCAAGGTGTCGTCCACCGTGGCACGCGAGATGGTGCGGACATGAGCGAGCGACCGCGAGCGAATCGTCAATGCAGTGCGGAGTGGGCTCAGGTCGACGCCGAGCGGAGCGAGGTGGCGGCATGAGCCGGATAGCCGTCGTCGGCCTGGCGTGCCGGTTCCCCGACGCCGCGGGGCCCGGGCAGCTGTGGGAGAACGCCCTCGCCGGACGGCGGGCGTTCCGCCGGCTGCCCGACGAACGGATGCGCGCGGAGGACTACTGGTCGGCCGATCCGACCGCGCCGGACCGCTACTACGCCGGCAACGCCGCGGTGATCGAGGGGTACGAGTTCGACCGCGTCGGGTTCAAGGTCAGCGGCAGCACCTACCGGTCCACCGACCTGACCCACTGGCTGGCGCTGGACATGGCCGCCCAGGCCCTGGCCGACGCCGGGTTCGCCGACGGCGACGGGCTGCCTCGGGAACGCACGGCGGTCGTCGTCGGCAACACGCTGACCGGCGAGTTCACCCGGGCGGGCACGATGCGGCTGCGCTGGCCGTACGTCCGGCGGGTGGTGGGGGCCGCGCTGGGCGAGCACGGCTGGGACGACAAGCAGGTGGCCGGCTTCCTCGCCGGTCTGGAGACCTCCTACAAGTCCCCGTTCCCCGAGGTCACCGAGGACACCCTCGCCGGCGGCCTGTCCAACACCATCGCCGGTCGGATCTGCAACCAC
This sequence comes from Micromonospora sp. NPDC051296, assembly GCF_040682255.1. Taxonomy (NCBI): domain Bacteria; kingdom Bacillati; phylum Actinomycetota; class Actinomycetes; order Micromonosporales; family Micromonosporaceae; genus Micromonospora; species Micromonospora sp. NPDC051296. The sequence continues at coordinate 10,782 of NZ_JBFBAO010000049.1, forward strand.
TTCGACCTGCACGGTGGCGGCTACACCGTGGACGGGGCCTGTTCATCCTCACTGCTGTCCGTGCTGACCGCCTGCCGCAACCTGACCGACCTGGACGCCGACGTGGCGGTGGCCGGCGGCGTGGACCTCTCGATCGACCCGTTCGAGATGGTCGGTTTCGCCCGCACCGGCGCGCTCGCCAGAGAGGAGATGCGCGTCTACGACCGCCGCTCCAACGGGTTCTGGCCGGGCGAGGGCTGCGGCATGGTGGTGCTGATGCGGGAGCGGGACGCACTCGCGCAGGGCCGCCGCATCTACGCCACGATCGCCGGGTGGGGCGTCTCCTCCGACGGGCGCGGCGGCATCACCCGGCCCGAGGCGAACGGCTACCGGCTGGCGCTGCGCCGCGCGTACCAGCGGGCCGGCTTCGGGGTGGACACCGTGCCGCTGTTCGAGGGGCACGGCACCGGCACGGCGGTGGGCGACGCCACCGAACTGAAGGCGCTCGGCGCCGAACGGCGGGCGGTCAACCCGGACGCCGACAGCGCGGCGATCGGCTCCATCAAGGGCATGATCGGTCACACCAAGGCGGCGGCCGGCGTCGCCGGCCTGATCAAGGCCGTGCTGGCCGTGCACCATCAGGTCATCCCGCCGACCGTCGGCTGCGTCGACCCGCACGTCGAACTCGCCGGCGACCGGCCGGCGCTGCGCGTCGTCCGCCAGGCCGAGCCGTGGCCGGACGGTGCCCCGCAGCGCGCCGGCGTCACCGCGATGGGGTTCGGCGGTATCAACACCCACCTGGTCGTCGACGGGCCCGTCCGGCCCCGCCGCCGCGCGCTGGACCGGCGTACGCGGCAGCTCGCCCGGTCGGTGCACGACGCCGAGCTCCTCCTGGTCGACGCCGACACCCCGGACGCGCTGCGGGACCGGCTGGAGGGGCTGCGGCCGGTGGTGGCCGGGCTCGCCTTTGCCGAGCTGGCCGACCTGGCGACGACCCTGCACCGGGCCCAACGTGGGCGCGGGTACCGCGCGGCGGTCGTGGCCCGCTCGCCAGGGGAGGCCGAGCGGGCGCTCGGCACGGCTGCGGCGGTGCTCGCGCCCGGCGGCCCCGGCGTGCTGGTCGACGCGGCCCGGGGCGTCTTCGTCGGGCGGGCCACCCGACCGGTGCGCATCGGGTTCCTCTTCCCCGGTCAGGGCTCCGGTCAAGGCTGGGGCGGCGGCGCGCTGGGCCGGCGCTTCACCGAGGTCGACGACGCCTGGCGGGCGGCCGGTGACCTACCGGTGGGGGACCGCGCCGCAACCGCGTCCGCCCAGCCCCGGATCGTCACCGGATCGGTCGCCGCGCTGCGCGTCCTCGGCGCGCTCGACATCGACGCCACCGTCTCCGTCGGGCACAGCCTCGGCGAGCTGACCGCCCTGCACTGGGCGGGCTGCCTGGACGAGGACGAGCTGCGTGAGCTGGTCGCCGCCCGGGGCGAGATCATGGCCACCCGGGCGCGACCCGGCGCGATGGCCGGCGTCACCGGTGACCCGGACGAGACCGCCGCCCTGCTCGCCGGCACGGGCGCGGTGATCGCCGGCTACAACGGGCCCCGGCAGACGGTGGTGGCCGGCGACGACGACGCCGTCGGCGAGGTGGCTCGGCGGGCAGTGCTGGCCGGGCTGGCCTGTACCCGGCTGAACGTCTCGCACGCCTTCCACTCGCCGCTGATGGCACCCGCCGCCGCCGCCTTCGGCGAGCGGCTGCGGTCGTGCCGGTTCGGGCCGCCGCTGCGCCGGGTGGCCTCGACGGTGACCGGGGCGGTCCTGCCGCCGGACACCGACCTGGCCGGCCTGCTGCACCGGCAGATCGAGGCGCCGGTGCGTTTCACCTCCGCGCTGGCCTGCGCCGCCGCCGAGGTCGACCTGTTCGTCGAGGTCGGTCCGGGGCAGGTGCTCACCAGGCTGGCCCGCGACCAGGTGCCGGATCTGCCGGCGCTGGCCCTGGACACCGACGCCGAATCGCTGGCCGGCCTGCTCGCCACCGTCGGCGCGGTGTACGCGCTGGGCGGCCCGGCCGCGTACCCGGCGCTGTTCGAGGACCGGCTCACCCGGCCCTTCGACCCGCAGCGACCCCGGACCTTCTTCGCCAGCCCGTGCGAGTCCGCCCCCCAGGTGGCGGCGGCGGTAGCCGCCGAGCCGGTCGCGGCGGCCCCCGCTGCCGACGTCGCGCTTCCGGCCGGCACCGGCGTGCTGGAGCTGGTACGGCAACTCGTGGCGCAGCGCGCGGAGCTGCCCGTGGAGGTGCTCGACGACGACAGCCGGCTCCTCGACGACCTGCACATGAGCTCGATCACCGTCGGGCAGCTCGTCAACGAGGCCGCCCGCGCGATGGGGCTGTCCGCGGTCGCCGTGCCGACGAACTTCGCCACCGCCACCGTGCGGGAGATGGCCGAGGCGTTGCAGGCCCGGGAACAGGAGGGCTCACCCGAGCGGCCCGATCTCGTCGCCGGGGTCGCGCCCTGGGTGCGTACCTTCGTCGTCGACCTGGTCGACGAGCCGCTGCCGCTGGCCGAGCCGGCCGGCGGGCGGGGGCGGTGGGAGGTCTTCGCCAGTCCCGGCCACCCGCTCGCCGACCCGCTGCGTCGCGCGCTGGAGGAGGCCGGGCTCGGCGGCGGGGTCCTGGTCTGCCTGCCGGACGACCCCGACGACGCGCACCTGGGCATCGCCGTACGCGGGGCCCAAGCCGCCCTGCGCCAACCGGCCGGCGGCCGGCTGGTGCTGGTGCAGCCGGCGGCCCGGGGTGGGGCGCTGGCGAAGACCGCCCGGCTGGAGGGCGACCGGCTGCGTACGACGGTGGTGACCACCCCGCTCGGACCGGCCGCGGTGGCCTGGGTGCTGGCCGAGGTGGCCGCCACCACGGACTTCACCGAGGTGACGTACGACGGGGCGGGCGTCCGCCGGGTGCCGGTGCTGCGGCCGCTGCCGGTCGATCCCCGGCCGGGACCGCTGCCGCTGGGGCCCGACGACGTGCTGCTGGTGACCGGTGGGGGCAAGGGCATCACCGCCGAGTCGGCGGCGATGCTGGCCCGGGAGAGCGGCGCCCGGCTGGCGGTGGTGGGTCGTTCCGACCCGGCCACCGACGAGGCGCTGGCCGCGAACCTGTCCCGGCTCCGCGAGGCCGCCGGCGACCTGCGTTACCTGCGAGTCGACGTCACCGACTCCACCGCGGTGGCCGCCGCCGTCGCCGACCTCACCGCCGGCTGGGGTCCGGTGACCGCGGTGCTGCACGGTGCCGGGCTGAACACTCCCGCGGCCCTCGGCGACCTCGACGAGGCCGCGGTCCGGAAAGTGTTCGCGCCCAAGGTGGGCGGCCTTCGGGCGGTCCTCGCCGCGGTCGACCCCGCGCGGCTGCGGCTGCTGGTGACGTTCGGCAGCATCATCGGACGGGCCGGCCTGCACGGCGAGGCGCACTATGCCGCCGCGAACGAGGCCCTCGCCGAGCTGACCCGGGAGGTCGCCACGAGGAACCCGGAGTGCCGTGCGGTCTGCCTGGAGTGGTCGGTGTGGTCCGGTGTCGGCATGGGGGAGCGGCTGTCGGTGGTCGAGACGCTCAGCAGCACCGGCGTCACCCCGATCAGCCCCGACGACGGACTGCGCGTGCTGCGCGAGGTGGTCGCCGACGACACGTTGCCGCCGGTGGTGGTGGTCACCGGACGTACCGGTGGGCTGGAGACCCTGCGGTACCACCAACCGGAGCTGCCCCTGCTGCGGTTCGCCGAGCGGCCACTGGTCCGCTACGACGGCGTGGAACTGGTCTGCGAGGTGGACCTCACGCCCACCACCGACCCGTACCTGGCCGACCACCGGCTCGACGGAGACCTGCTGTTCCCGGCGGTGCTCGGCCTGGAGGCCATGGCGCAGGTCGCCACGGCGCTGGCCCGTCACCGGGGAGTGCCGGTCATCGAGGACGTCCGGTTCGACCGGCCGGTCGTGGTCGACCCGGAGACCGGTGTCACGGTCCGGGTGGCCGCGTTGGTCCGGTCCGAGCAGGTGATCGACGTCGTGATCCGCAGCGCTGCGACCGGGTTCGCCGCCGACCACTTCCGGGCCCGCCTGCGGTTCGCGCCGGACGGCACGTACCCGGTGGACACCGACGCGCCGGACCCGGCGGAGCTGCCGGCGCTGCCGCTGGACCCGGCCCGCGACCTCTACGGCGACGTGCTGTTCCAGGCCGGCCGGTTCCGCCGGTTGCGGGGCTACCGGCACGTGGCGGCGCGGGTCGCCGAGGCGGAGGTGGCCACCAGCGACGCGGGCGAATGGTTCAGCCCCTTCCTGCCGGGCCGCCTCGTGCTGGGCGACCCCGGTGCCCGGGACGCGTTCATGCACGGCATCCAGGTGTGCGTGCCGGACGCGACGCTGCTGCCGGAGGGCATCGACCGGATCTGGTCGGCCGGCCCGAAGCTGTCCGCCGCCGAGACGGTGACCATGACCGCCTGGGAACGGGAGCAGCACGGCACCGGCTACGTCTACGACGTGGTGGTCCGGGACGCCGCCGGCACGGTGATCGAACACTGGACGGGGCTGCGGCTGCGTGCCGTACGCCCGCACACGCCCGCGGCCGGCTGGCCGGCGGTGCTGCTCGGGCCGCTGCTGCAACGGCGCCTGGCCGACGTGTTCGCCGGTGACGTCGCGGTGGCCGCCGCGCCCGGCGGCGGGCCGCGCGACGCCGGCGGACTGCTGTCCCGGGCGGTGGGCCGTCCGGTGGTGGTGCGCCACCGGCCGGACGGGCGGCCCGAGGTCGACCTGCCGTGCGCCGTCTCGGTGGCGCACTCCGCGTCGCTGCACCTGGCGGTGGCCGGTGACGGCCCGCTGGCCTGCGATGTGGAGCCGGTGACCGTACGCCCGGCGGACGTCCGGCGCGGCCTGATCGGCCGGCACGGTCCGCTGGCGGCGCTGCTCGTCGCCGAGGTGGGGGACCCTCCGGATCTCGCCGCCACCCGGGTGTGGTGCGCGACCGAGTGCCTGCAGAAGGCCGGGCGCACCGACGGCCCGCTGACCTTGGTGCCCGGTGCCGTCCCGGACGGCTGGGTGGTCCTGGACTCCGGTGGCGTGCGGATCGCCACCCGGGTGGTCACGGTGGCGGACACCGCGGAGCGGGTCGTGGTGGCGGTGCTCGCCGGAACGGGGAGGTGACAGGTGCCGCGCTACTACGAGTACCGCCACACCGTGGGTTTCGAGGAGACGAACCTCGTCGGCAACGTCTACTACGTCAACTACCTGCGGTGGCAGGGCCGGTGCCGGGAGATGTTCCTGTACGAGCACGCGCCGGAGGTCCTGGCGGAGCTGCGGGCCGACCTCAAGCTGTTCACCCTGAAGGTCGACTGCGAGTTCTTCGCCGAACTGGCCCCGTTCGACCGGCTCGCGGTACGGATGCGGCTGGCCGAGCTGACCCAGACGCAGATGGAGCTGGCCTTCGACTACCTGCGGATCACCGACGACGACCTGCTGGTCGCCCGGGGACGGCAGCGGATCGCCTGCATGCGCGGGCCGAACGGGCGTACCGAGCCGGCCCGCGTGCCGCCCGGCCTGGTCCGGGCGCTGTCGCCGTTCCGCGACGCCGGCGTCGGGGCGGGGTGAGGGGCGTGCGGTTCGACACGCGCCTGGTGCACGGGGGCCGCCGGGCCACGCCCGGCACCGGCGACGTGGTGCCGCCGATCCACGTCTCGACGACGTACGAGCGGCGGGCGCAGGACGACCCGCGCTACTTCTACGGGCGGGGCGAGAACCCGACCCGGGAGGAGCTGGAAGAGTGCCTGGCCGGGCTGGAGGGGGCCGAGTTCGCGACCGTCCTGTCCTCGGGCCAGGCCGCCGCCGCGACCGTGCTCTCCCTGCTGCGTCCCGGGCAGTGCGTGGTGAGCACCGACGACGTGTACTCCGGCACCGACGCCCTGTTCGACCTGGCGGCCCGGCAGGGCATCCAGGTGCGCTACGCCGACCTGACCACACCGGAGGGGATCGACGCCGCGCTCGACGAGCCGGACGTCGCGCTGGTCTGGGTGGAGACACCGACCAATCCACTGCTGACCGTCGTGGACGTCGCCGAGGTCGCCGGTCGCACGCACGAACGCGGCGCCCGGCTGGTGTTGGACAACACCTTCGCCAGCCCGGTGCTCCAGCAACCGCTGGCGCTCGGCGCGGACATCTCGCTCTACAGCACGACCAAGTCGATCGCCGGACACGCCGACGTGCTGGGCGGTGCGCTGGTCTACCGGGACGAGGATCTGCACGCGTCGTTCCGGTCGTACCGGACGGCGGCCGGCAACGTGCCGGGCGCGCTGGACTGCTTCCTGGTCCGCCGCGGCCTGCACACCCTGTCCCTGCGGGTGCACCGGCAGGTGGGCAACGCCCGGGCGCTGGTCGAGCGGCTGCGGAGCAGCCCCGCCGTCGGGGCGATCCACTACCCGGGGCTCCCCGAGCACCCGCAGCACGCCGTGGCCAAGGCACAGATGGCCGCGTCCGGCTCGATGGTCTCCTTCGACTACCTGGGTGGTCCGGCCGAGCAACTGCTGGACCGGTTCGCGTTGTTCTCCTGTGGGGTCAGCCTGGGCGGGGTGCACTCCCTGGTGGAGTGCCCGGCGCTGATGACGCACCGGCCGGTGCCGGCCGACGTCCGCGCCCGCCGCGGGATCGGCGACTCGCTCATCCGGCTGTCGGCCGGTATCGAGGATGTCCACGACCTCGTCGAGGACCTGTCCCGGGCGCTCGCCGACGGGACCTGACCCGGCGTGCCCGCCGCCCTCCGCCTGCCATGAAAGGGGACCACCGATGACCATTCCCGGTGTCGACACGACGTTGCCCATCGTCCGGGAGTTGCCCGCGCCCGGCAGCTACCTGTGCGGGCTCACCTACGACGGCGAGTTCTTCTGGCACTCCGACCAGGAGGCCGGCGAGATCTACGCGCTCGCGCCGGACACCGGCGCGGTGGTGCGCACGCTCTCCTGTCCCCGGGTACGGGCGGACCTGACGGTGGGCGGCGGTGCGCTCTGCCAGGTCGGCGGGCGGCCGAAGCGGATCCTGCTGGTCGACCCGCTCAGCGGGGCGGTCCTCGGGGAGCGGGAGGTCGCCCCGTCCAGCGGCCGGCTCTGCGGCGTCGAGACCAGCGGGGTGATGATGTGGATGGGCCTGCGTGGCCCGTCGGTGGTGCAGCTGCGCGATGTCGAGACGATGACCGTGCGGCGCGAGTTCGCGGTGCCCGGTACGCCGTCCGGCCTGACCGTGGCGGGAGATGTGGTGGTCTACGCCGACTTCGAGGGCGCGATGCTGCGGGCGGTCGACGGCCGCGACGGCACGCTGCTCGGGGAGGCCCTCGTCGACGGCCGGCCGGTGGGCCTGACCTGGGACGGCGCGCTGGTCTGGTACGCCGACTTCGCCGGCCGCCGGCTGGCGGCGGTGCGGTTGCGGGACCTGCTCGCCACCGGGACGTTCGCGGCCTCGTGAGCCGGTCAGCGGCGACCGGGCCCGCCGTCGCCGTCCGGGCCGGTCGGGTAGTCGTTGCCGGCGTACCAGTCGCCACGGCCGTCCGGCAGCAGGTCCAGCACGTTCCAGACCGGGCTGAGCAGGTCGATGCCCCGCTCGCCGCCGTCCGGGAAGCTCGCCGGGGCCGAGTAGAAGTGCCGTACCCGGTCGCCCTCGGCGCGCAGCACGCTGACCATCGGGCGCTGCGTGCCGTCCGGGTACTCGGCCCGAACGTCGGCGTTGAACGAGGTGCCGTTGCTGGACACGATCCGCAGGCCGGTCCAGCCGCGACGCCGCGCCCAGGCCCGCAGCCGGGGCAGCGGCGCCTTCGCCACCACGGCGACCGCGGTGTGCCGGAGCAGGTGCGGCAGCACGCCGTGGAAGCCGTCGACCCACAGCGAGCACATCGGGCACGCCTCGGTGGCGTCCGGGGCAAACATCAGGTGATAGAGGAACAGCGTGTCGTACCCGCCGAACACCTCGCGCAGCCGGACCTCATGGGTCGGCTCCGCCTGGTCCAGGTCGGCGGGCCCCTCGCTGAACCGGTAGTCGTCCAGCAGCGGACCCGGCGGCAGGGCGCGACGTGCGGCGGCCACCCGTTCGATGCGGTCCCGCAGATCCTGCTCGGCGGCGGCGAGCGAGCGCCGGGCGGTCGCGTACGCCTCGTCGGTGCCGACGGGCCAGCTCGGCGGTGCGGCCTTCGGGTGGACGGTCAGGTCGACCTCGGTCATCGGAATCCCCTTCGGACGAACCGGCCAACTCGGCGAAGGCTACCGGCGCGGCCGGTGCGACGACGATCGCACCACGCCGAGGCTCGCATCCGGAGTGCTTTAAGAACGCGTTGGAGCCCTGCCCATAGCCGCCGACGTTGCCCGATCAACTTGCTAATCATATAGTTGGCTGAGGCCGAGTGCTCCTTCGAGGAGAGCAGGATGACTGTCGTTCAGTTCGACTCCGCGGCCTTCAAGGCCGAGCAACGTGACACCTGGAACGCGGTCAGCGCCGGGTGGGACTTCTGGCAGGACCGGTACGAACGGGCCGCCGCGCCGGTGACCGCCTGGCTGCTGCGCGCGGCCGGACTGCGCCCGGGCGACCGGGTGCTCGACGTCGGCTGCGGCACCGGCGAGCCGGCGATCAGCGCCGGTCGGCTGGTCGCCCCGAACGGCCGGGTGCTCGGCATCGACCTCGCGCCGGAGATGGTACGCCGGGCTCGGATGTGCGCCGCCGGCCTCGACCACCCGATCGAGTTCGCCGAGTCCGACGTGGAGTCACTGGACCTGCCGCCGCGCTCGTTCGAGGCCGTGCTCAGCCGCTGGGGCTTGATGTTCGCGGTCGACCGGCACCAGATGCTGTCCGACCTGCGCTGCCTGCTGGTACCCGGCGGTGTGCTGGCCGCGGCGGCCTGGGACCCCCCGACGGCCAACCCGATGACCGCGCTGGCCTTCGGTGCGCTCGCCGCCGAGCTGCCCGGCCCACCGCCGCAGCGTCCCGGCCCGTTCAGCATGTCCGACGCCGGGCGCACCCGCGAGGAACTGGTGGCGGCCGGCTTCACCGAGATCACCACCGAGTCCGTGCCGGTCTCGATGCGTTTCGCCTCGGTCGACGAATACCTCCAGTACGCCCGGGACGTGACGCCGCCCGGCCTGCTCCGCACCGTGCGGCAGCGCCTCGGCGGTGGCGCGGAACGCGCGGGGTGGGACCGGCTCGCCGAGGCGGCCGCCGGGTACGCCGACGGCGACGGCATCGTGACCCTGCCCGGGTCGGCGCTGTGCCTGCGGGCGCGCGGCGCGCCCGACGAGGCAGGGCCGGGGAGGCCCGGATGACCGCGGAAGCCGGAAGCGCGCCGGCCCGGGTCCATTTGTCGGCGCGACACGACCGCCTGCTGCGACTTGCCCAGGCGTACGTCGACGAGGCCGCCGCCCGGGGCGAACTGCCCCACCGGGACCTGTCCCGGCTGCCCGGCACCCGGGTCCGCGTCGACCCGGAGTTCTGCCGCGAGGTGGCCCGACACTTCGACCGCGCACCCCGGCGCGCCCTCGACGCCGACCTCGCGGCCCGTTACGACCGGTTCACCGAGGAGACGCTGCGCCACTTCGCGCTGCTCGAGCCGGCCGGGCTGAAGGTCGTGCCCTGGCCCGGCCCGGGACAGCCGTACCGGGGCGCGGCGGACCTGATCGACGCCCTGGACCGCACCGGCGTGCTGTACGTCTACCTCACCAACGACGGCCACGGCCCGCACGGGCCCACGCCGGACCACCCGCTCTGCGCGCCGTCAGGGGTCACCGTCGACGGCGTCGAACTGCTGCACAACGACATCTTCCGCGTCGTGCACGACATCTTCGGCCACGTCCTGCTCGGCGCGACGATGGGGGTGGCGGGGGAGTTCCGGGCCGCCTACGGCCACATGGCGATGTACTCGCCGCAGGTGCATCCGGTCGTCTTCACCGAACAGGTCAGCCAGATCTGCTGGTTCTTCCACGGGCCGCACCTCGCGGACCGGTCCGGGCGGTGGCCCCGCCGCGGCGAGCCCGGCTGGATCCCCCCGACCGATCGGCCCTACCCGGAGCAGAAACTGTTCCCCTGCCCACCGGGTTTCCTCGGCCGCTTCACCGCGAGCTTCACGGAGGATTCACGATGACCGACACGGCTGCTCTCCCACTGGCATCGGTGCGGGCGGAGTTCCCGTTCCTCGACACGCCGGACCACGGTCCCCCGCTGGCCTACCTGGACAACGCGGCCACCACCCAGAAGCCCCGGTACGTCCTCGACGCGTTGATCGACTACTACACCACCGCCAACAGCAACATCGGGCGCGGCTTCTACGAGCTGAGTCGCCGGGCCACCACTCGCTACGAGCAGGCCCGGACGGTGGTCCGCCGGTTCCTCAACGCCGCCCACGACGACGAGATCATCTTCACCCGGGGCACCACGGACGCGATGAACCTGCTCGCCGACACCTTCGCCGCGCGGATCGTCGGCCCCGGCGACGACGTGGTGGTCACCGGCATGGAGCACAACTCGAACCTGTTGCCGTGGCGGCGACTGTGCGAGCGGCACGGCGCCACCCTGCGGGTCGTGCCCGCGTCGACCGGCCTCCCGGTCCGGCCGGAGGATCTGGCGGCCGTGCTGGGCCACCGCACCCGGCTCGTCGCGCTCACCCACGTCTCCAACGTGCTCGGCACCGTGAACCCGGTCCGGGACCTCGTCCGCGTCGCGCACGAGCGCGGCGTGCCGGTCGTCGTCGACGGCGCGCAGGCGGTCCCGCACCTGCCCGTCGACGTGCAGGAGATCGGCGCCGACTTCTACTGCTTCTCCGGCCACAAGGTGTACGGCCCGATGGGCTCCGGCGTGCTCTACGGCCGGCGCGACCTGCTGGCCGACCTGCCGCCGTACCAGGTCGGTGGCGGCACCGTGAAGGGCGTCGCCCACCATGCCCCGGTGTCGTACGTGCTGGGGCCAGCCCGGCTGGAGGCGGGCACCCCGGACATCGCCGCCGCGGTGGCGCTCGCCGCGGCACTGACCTGGCTGGACAGGCTCGGCCGGCCGGCGGTCCGGGCGCACGACGCGCAACTGGTCCGGTACGCCGTCGACGCGCTGCACAACGTCGACCGGGTGCGGGTCGTCGGCGACCCGGCCGCCGACCCGGCCGGGATCGTCTCCATCGCCGTGGACGGCCTGCACCCGTACGATGTCGGCGGTCACCTCGACCGGCACGGCATCGCCGTCCGCTCCGGCGTGCACTGCGCCAGCGCCTTCCTCGACGAGCTCGGTCTGCTCGGCACCGTGCGGATCTCGTTCGCTGTCTACAGCACCACCGCCGAGATCGACCGGGTCGTGGCCGCCCTGCGCACCGTGCGGGCCGGGGAGTGGACCACGCACTACCCCGGCATCCGGTTCCGGTGACCGCACAGGCGGCCCCGGTCGTCGAGCCGGGCTTCGACACCCTACCGGTGGACGACCTGGCCGACGCGGCACTGCGCCGGGCCCGGCTCGGCGGCGCGAGCTACGCCGACGTCCGGCTGCGCCGGGTCCGGGCGCTGCGCGAGCGGGTCCGCGACGGTCGCCCGGAGGGCACCCAGGAGAGCGTGGAGACCGGCATCGGGGTACGGGTCCTGGTGGATGGCACCTGGGGCTTCGCGGCCGGGGTCGAGCTGTCCCCGGCCGGGGTGGCCGCGCTGGCGACCCGCGCCTGCGAGCTGGCCCGTACGTTGCGCCCGTTGCGCGGTGCGCCGGTGCGCCTCGCGCCCGAGCCGGTGCCCGCCCCGGGGGTCTGGGAGTCGCCGTGCGAGGTCGACCCGTTCGGGGTTCCGGCCGCCGAGCGCACTGCGTTGCTGGCCGGGTGGTGCGCGCTGCTGCGGGACGGCGGCGCCAGCCTGGCCGAGGCGTACCTCCAGGTGTTCCGGGAGTCCACGGTGTACCACGACAGCGACGGCCGGCGGTTCCGGCAGCGGCGGACCTGGTTGCACCCGATGGTGTTCGGCTTCCGGATCGACTCCGGCGACGGCACGTTCGAGGCCATGCGGACGCTCGGGCCGCCGGCCGCTCGGGGGTGGGAGTACCTGACCGGCGCCGGCTGGGACTGGACCGGCGAGCTGTCCCGGATGCCCGGTCTGCTCGCCGAGAAGGCGGCCGCCCCCCGCGTCGAGCCGGGGGAGTACGACCTGGTGATCGACCCGACCAACCTGTGGCTGACGATCCACGAGACCGTCGGGCACGCCACCGAGCTGGACCGGATGCTCGGGCGGGAGGCCGCCTTCGCGGGCAGCTCGTTCGTCCGGCCGGACGACGTCGGAACGCTGCGCTACGGCTCGCCGGCGATGACCGTGATCGCCGACCGGACCACCCCGCACGCGCTCGCGACCGTCGGCTACGACGACGACGGGGTGGCCACCCGGTCCTGGCCACTGGTCACCGACGGTGTGCTGGTGGGGGTGCAGCATGACCGGCAGACCGCCGGCGCGGCCGGGCTGGACCGCTCGACCGGCTGCGCGTACGCCGAGTCGTACCGGCACCTGCCGGTGCAGCGGATGCCGAACGTCTCGCTCAGCCCGGCCCCCGACGGCCCGGACACCGACGAGCTGATCGGTCGGGTCCGCGACGGCCTCTACGTCGTCGGCGACAACAGTTTCTCCATCGACATGGCCCGGGTGAACTTCCAGTTCACCGCCCAACGGTTCTACCGGATCCGGGACGGTCGGCTCGCCGGCCAGGTGCGGGACGCCGCGTACACCGGGACGACGCTGGATTTCTGGCGCTCGCTGGAGGCGGTCGGCGGCCCGCAGACCTGGCTGTTGTCCGGCGCCGGTCAGTGCGGCAAGGCCCAGCCGCTGCAGATCGCCGCCGCCGGGCACGGCTGCCCGTCGGCGCTGTTCCGGGGGGTACGCGTCACCGACACGTCCACGGAGGTGACCGGGTGAGCACGCCAGGGCCACAGGAGACGGTCGAGATCGCCCTCGCCGCCGCCCGGGGGGACGCCACCGTGGTGATCGTGGAGCGGGGCGGCGACCGCTATCTGCGGTGGGCCGACAGCGCGCTGGTGGGCGCCGGCGACGGTGACGAGCATCGGGTGTCGGTGGTGTCGGTCGTTGCTGGCCGGGTGGGTGCGGTGTCGGTGTCCGGACCGGTGGACCGGGCGGAGGTCGTCGGCATGGTGCACGCGGCCGAGGCGTCGGCCCGGCAGGCACCCCCGGCGCCGGACGCGCGGCCGCTGCCCGAGCCCGGCGCGGCGTCGCCGCACTGGGACGACCCGGTCCAGGCCCCCGCACCCGGCGTGCTCTCCGGCCTGGTCGACCAGATCGCGACCGGGTTCGCGCGGGCCGAACGCAACGGCCAAGTCCTGCACGGGTACGCCGAGCACCGGTCCCGGACCACGTTTCTCGGCACCTCCACCGGGGTGCGGCTACGGCACGACGAGCCCGCCGGGCACCTGGAGCTGACCGCCCGTGACGCGACCGGCGCTCCGGTGTGGATGAACGCGGTGACGCCGGACTTCGCCGACGTGTCCGTGGCCGCCCTCCAGGACGAGCTGGACCGGCGGCTGCGCTGGGGGCGGCGGCGGGTCGAGCTGCCGCCCGGTCGGTACGAGTGTCTGGTGCCGCCGAGCGCCGTCGCCGACCTGATGAACTACGCGTACACCACGGCGGGTGCCGGGGCGGCTGCGCAGGGACGGACGGCGTACAGCCGGGCCGGTGGCCGTACCCGGATCGGGGAGACGGTTGCCGGGGTGCCGCTGACGCTGCGCAGCGACCCGATGGCCGGCGGGTTGCGCTGCGCGCCGTTCCTGGTCGCGGCGTCCTCGACCGGGACGCGGTCGGTGTTCGACAACGGCCTGCCGCTCGGCCCGACCTGCTGGTGGGACCGGGGGCGGCTGCGCTCGCTGGTGCACACCCGGGACAGCGCCGACGAACTGGCCATGCCGCTGACCCCGGTGGTCGAGAACCTGATCCTGGAGGGGCCGCCGGGTGGTGGCGACGACGCGGACCTGCTCGCCCGGACCCGGCGCGGCCTGCTGCTCACCAGCCTGTGGTACATCCGCGAGGTGGACCTGGCCACGATGGCCCTGACCGGGCTGACCCGTGACGGCGTCTACCTGGTCGAGGAGGGCGAAGTGGTCGGCGCGGTGCACAACTTCCGCTTCAACGACAGCCCGCTGGCGATGGCCATGCGGGTCACGGAGGTCGGTCGCGCCGTGCCGACCCGGGCCCGGGACTGGGGCGACGCGGTGGCGCACACCGCCATGCCGATGCTGCGGGTACCCGACTTCAATCTGACCGCCGCGACGGCCGCGGTCTGACCGCCTGCCCGACGGCGGGCAGCTTGGTAACGAAACTAATAGCGTCTGTGGGATGTGCGCGCCGAGGGATCTGGCGCGCCGATCCGAAGATCAGCCTTTGGCCATGAGTGAAACCGGACATCAATTCGCAAATGATCAATGGAGGCCGATTGACGGCCACTTTAGAAATCGATAGCGTTTGGGCAATGGTCCTCCGGTCGAGAGGCGTCACAAAGGCGTCGAGGCATCCGGGGCATACAGGGAGGTGGAGCCGTGACTGACACGGCGAGAGAGACCTACGAGTCGCTCAACATCGAGCCGAAGCCGCTGCGGCCGCACATCCTGGCTGCGGCGACGGTCGTCTTCGGCGACGACTACTACGGCGGTCGGCGGGAGACGATCAACCTGTCGGGCTTCGTGCAGATGAACAAGTGGCCGATGCCAGGGTTCAAGCACACCGTCGACGAGGACGGCACGGCGAGCTTCGACCTGGAGCTCATCAGTGCCCCCGAGGTCGGCATCAAGGGGTTCAGCTACACGCTGAACGACCGGATCCAGATCCTGTCGAACCCCTACCTGCCCAACACCGGCCACATCAAGCAGATCGTGCCCGGTAAGAACTTCCCCGCGGAGTTCTACATCCGTCGGTTCGGCATCCTGGAGACCAGCACCATGCGGCTGGCCCACCGGGGCGTCATCGACGTCAAGGGGATCGTGGACGGCCTGCCGCCGTACAAGACCCCGCTCACCTCGCCGTTCCTCGGTCGCCCCTACGGCGACCAGGGCGAGGTCATGCCGGCGCACAACGTGGTCCGGGGCACCAACCTGCCGGCCGCGTGGTACCCGTCGAACGACGAGAACGAGGCCGTCGGCAACACGCCGAGCGCCTTCTTCGCGTCGAGCATCGGCCCGTGCGTCTCGATGCTGGTCGACCCGTCGATCATCATCCAGGCCTCGACCGAGGCGAAGATCAAGGTCGAGGTCAACGGCCGTACCGAGGAGATCGAGCTGGCCGGCGACTACCCCCTGGCCGCCGGTGCCGAGATCCTCCTCTTCGGCCCGGAGAAGCACGACCAGGGCTCGGGCGTGCTGGCCCAGCTCGCCCGCGTGGCGCTGGTGGGCAACAGCCCGGCGCTGGGTGGCAAGGTCATGCTGCGGGCCAGCTTCTTCACCGTCTCGGGCGGCCAGCTCGGTGAGGGTACGGAGGACAGCCTGAGCACCCTGCGCTACCCGGGTGAGCTGCACTTCGACGCCCACTTCGAGGTGGTCACCCCGACGGCGACGCTGTACGCGGCGGCCCCGGTGCACCTGAGCGGCAGGCTCAAGGACATCGAGCCGACCGGCACGGTGCTGACGGCGGACCACGCGGACGCCGCGCTGCGTACCAACGACGGCGAGGTCCGTGCCCGCCTGACCGGCGTGCAGATGAAGTTGGCCGACGCGCTGGTGGGCTCCGAGGCCTACGTCAGCGCGTGACGGGTTGCTAGTGCCGTAGAAGAAGACGTCGTCCCGGGTGACATTCCGTCACCCGGGGCGCCGTCACTCTCCAGGGGTGGCAGTTATGTTCGAGCGGTTCACCGACCGAGCGCGACGGGTTGTCGTCCTGGCCCAGGAAGAGGCCCGGATGCTCAACCACAACTACATCGGTACGGAGCA